>JARGOI010000008.1 GCA_029212275.1 Thalassolituus sp. | reverse complement strand
GGGTCATCGTGAATTCGGCTTCTGCAAGCGTCATGTTGCGGCTGGCATGTTTGCCGCGAGCCAAAATACGAACGTATTCAGACAGTGGGTGTGGCGGGTTTGGGGATGTCATAAGCAATTCTCTGGACGCGGTAAACCCGCGATTTTAGCGATTCGTTTGGCGGGGCTGCCGGGAAATAACTGCATCAAATAGATGCTGCTGGCTTGTTCTGCGCCGACGTGTGTTTTGATATAGCGCGACAATGGACGCATGGCTGGGGATAAATCGAACTCACGATAAAACGCCTGTACTGCTTCAATAATCTGCCAATGATTGGGCGTTAACACGATGCCCTCGGCATCGGCCAGTTGTTCTGCAACGGTAGGGCTCCAGTCGTCTAAATTCACTAAAAATCCGTCTTTATCGACCTTTAGCTCGCTCATACTATCCAACTCGCCGTCCGAGCATAAGCCAAAGTCAGCGCTACCCATTCATCATCAGTAATACACATGACCTTGGTGTTGGCGCTGCTATGTGCGGTGAGTCCGCGCATGTCTATGTCAGCTTTGAGGGCGTAGACTGAGTTATCCTTGTCAAGTGCTGATACTTCTTTGATACGATAACAACCGTCAGCGACAAGCAACACACCGTCGTTAGGCTGAATCATTGTAAGCAACTGTGTGAGTGCAGAAGGCTGGTTCGACATCAGCTGATGCAGCGTCGCCCCGGGTTTTATAGTCGCGCCGAGCTTAATAGTTGCAGCCTCGCTGATTAAATTAACATCAGGATTAACCGTGTTCTGTGCCATTAAAAACTCACTACGTGGGCTTGGGTCATGCGTTGTGCCACATCCTCGTTACTGAAATAACTAATATTAACTGCGATATTGCTGGGCAATTCTGCATCAAAGGGAACGCCAATATCGGTAATGCCATACATTGCCAAAGCATTGATTAATTTCTCGGGGTTTTTACCACCATCACGCCGAGTCGCTTGCTCTGTAGCTAACCACCAAACGCCGTCTTGGCAAAAGAATAAACACACCTCTTGATCGAACGCCGCCATGGCTAATGCAAACTCAATCGCTTCGCAGTCGGGCGTTGGTGCTGTATGAATGGTTATAAACCAGCGTTTCATTTAAATCTGCCTCTTAAAACTGAATCAACCGATCCGAGTCGCTATAAGCCTCGGTCATCTCGCCTAAGCCCATCAATTGAAACGTAGGATGCAACACAGCAGCCTCTAAATCGTAACGAGATCTTTCTGACTCGTCAGCAATGCCACGGCGCAAGCTGTTAGCAATACAGGCGTGTAGGGCTACTTGATGCGTTTTAGCTAACTCCAGCCAGCCAGCCAAAGTTGATTGCTGACCTTGTGGGGATTGTTGCGCAACATTGGCGACCAGGACGGCGTCCCCATAAAAAAACACACGCTTTATGCAGTGCAGGCTGTCATTCGCTTCGTTCTTTTGCGACAAGGCCGCACGCGCAAAGCGCAGGGCGGCTTCGTGTTGCGTCGATTTAAACGGCGACGAGGTAATCAATAAGGTAAAACTAGCCATCACAAACCCACTTTCACAAACACACCATCATAGATCAACCATCAAAAACCCAGAAGTCACACAGTGTGTGCAGAAAAAAAACTTCATAGAATGATTGGTATGATACGGCTCAGCGTCAGGATTTAAAACAACACAGCGGCATAAACCCAGAACATGCACAGATAATTGGAGATGAAGGTTTCGCGGTAAGCTAGGCGAGCGGACAGAAGGGCAGATAGAAGATCGAGGTAAGAGGGTGGAGTTGTTCAAGATTTGCACGAGCTGTGGGTAAAATGTCATCTAATCGATTGATTTATAAAAATAAAGTTGACGCGAAAATTTTAGACGGTAATATAAGCGCCGTTCGGAGAGGTGGCAGAGTGGTCGATTGCACCGGTCTTGAAAACCGGCGTAGGTTTGTAGCCTACCCAGGGTTCGAATCCCTGCCTCTCCGCCAAGAACTCTGAAAAGCTAGCAGCAATGCTGGCTTTTTTTATGTCCCTTTGAAATGTGCTTCCTAATCAGTATCGAGTTATCCATTCGGAAAAATAATAGTATTAATTGTTAAGTATCGACACAGATTCAAAAAACCGATCAGACTTGAACATAAAAACGAACCAGTAAAATAAAATAATGATCTGACTTCGCATCATTCTTTAATAGAATTGATACTGATAATAGAATAGTGTCGAAAAAAGTATTAAGTCCGTCTGTGTTCAATTTAATTGTGGCGTTTTAGTTTAAAATAGTGCCATGTTGTTAAAAAGCAGATGGCTGAATTAAACGTAAGGCAAACTTAAGACAATCGGAACTAAATAATGACCCATGCTCAATCCAATTCAGGCCAGCAACGTGCCGCCTTACAACGTCAGATTTGGGCGATTGCCAACGACGTACGCGGAGCCGTTGATGGCTGGGACTTCAAGCAATACGTCCTAGGTACCTTGTTTTACCGTTTTATTAGCGAAAACTTTGCCCTATATATTGAGAGCGGTGACGACAGCGTCAACTACGCAGAATTCTCCGATAACCATGAAGTGCTGGCTTTAATCAAAGACGACGCCATTAAAACCAAAGGCTACTTTATCTACCCAAGCCAATTGTTCTGTAATGTCGCCGCCAATGCCAACACCAACGAAAGCCTGAACACAGACCTCGCTAAAATATTTGCGCAGATCGAAGCCTCGGCCAACGGCTATCCGTCAGAGCAAGATATCAAAGGCCTATTTGCCGACTTCGATACCACGAGTAACCGCCTCGGTAACACCGTAAAAGATAAAAACCAGCGCCTTGCCCATGTGCTTAATGGCGTAGCCAAATTGGATTTTGGCGATCTTCACAGTGGCGATTTTGAAGAAAATCAAATCGACCTGTTTGGTGATGCTTACGAATTCTTAATTTCTAACTACGCCGCTAACGCCGGTAAATCAGGTGGTGAGTTCTTTACCCCGCAGCATGTCTCTAAATTGATTGCCCAGTTGGCCATGCACAAGCAAACCAGCGTCAACAAAATTTATGACCCAGCGGCTGGCTCAGGCTCATTACTCCTGCAAGCCAAAAAGCACTTTGATGCTCATATCATTGAAGACGGCTTTTTTGGTCAAGAGATCAACCACACCACCTACAACCTAGCGCGTATGAACATGTTTTTGCACAACATCAACTACGACAAGTTCAATATCCAGCTGGGCAATACGCTTGAAAATCCGCATTTCATGGACGACAAACCCTTTGATGCCATCGTCTCTAACCCACCGTACTCGGTAAAATGGAAAGGCAGCGACGACCCAACCCTAATCAACGACGAACGCTTTGCACCAGCAGGCGTGTTGGCCCCCAAATCTAAGGCCGACTTTGCTTTTGTACTCCATGCGCTCAGTTACCTATCGGCCAAAGGCCGTGCCGCGATTGTCTGTTTTCCGGGGATTTTTTACCGTGGCGGTGCCGAACAAAAAATCCGCAAATACCTAGTGGACAACAACTACGTCGAAACCGTGATCTCGGTGGCCCCCAATTTGTTTTTTGGCACCACCATCGCCGTCACCATTTTGGTGTTGGCAAAAAATAAAAAAGACACCAACACCCAGTTTATTGATGCCAGCGGCTTGTTCAAAAAAGGCACCAATACCAACTTACTGACCGATGAGCATATCGAACACATCATGCAAGTGTTCGATAGCAAAAAAAACATCGACCACTTCGCCCGCTCGGTGCCGTTAGAAGAGTTGTCTAACAACGACTACAACCTTTCAGTCAGTAGTTACATCGAAGCCAAAGACACCCGCGAAGTGATTGATATCACCACCCTAAACGCCGAGCTGAAAACCACCGTCGCCAATATCGACAAGCTACGCCAAGAGATTGATGCGATAGTTTTGGAGATTGAGGGAGCTGAAGTTCAGGGTATAGAAGTTGAGGGTCAAAAATGACGCTCAGCAATAGCCAGATAACAAAGCTGGGAGACAGGCTTCGCGACAGTGAGCTGAGTGAAAATGATCTCACTATGCTAGATGAGTTTCGTCAGACCTTCAGTGATGTTGATGAGCAAGCGTATAAAATTATACGAGATACACTGGTAAAATTTGATGATCTAACAATCACCAAACGTAAGCGTAAAACGCAGCAGTCTATTGTGGAAAAACTCAAGCGTCAGCCGAAACTTAGATTACCGCAAATGCAGGATATTGCCGGTTGCCGTATCGTGATTGAAGGAGGCACTCAGCGTGCTCAAAACGTTAATTCGGTACTAGAAAAAGCCTTTGAACAGCAACAGTGGCAAATTGAAAGCAAAGACCGTGACGAGCATGGCTATCACGCCATTCATATCATCGTAAAGATGGACGCAAAGTTTTACGAAATTCAGCTGCGCACCTATGCGCAGGATGTATGGGCAAACTTAGTCGAGAGTTTGTCCGACGAAAAGAATACACTGAAATACGGTGGCAGCGTTCAAGAGCAAGGGGTAATGACTCAGTTGAAAACCCTTGCCGACGAATTTTCTAAGATTGATAAGCTCGCCCACGAGGCAACGTTTACTGCATACCAGCAGCACATAGAGGAGGCGATTCGTCATGTATTATCTCATTGAACATAATCGCACCACTAAACATACGGAATGCACTGAGTACGGTAACTACATCGCCGCTCAGACCTCCTGCCTAAGGAAGGAACAGCATTACAATGCCAACCATCGGCACGAAATGGAGGTGGTGGTATTTGAAGCTGACTCTCTTGAGGCTTTAAAACGCACTCATAGCCGCTATTTTGTTGAACCACTGCCCAAGGATGACAATGTGGGGGCCTTGGTTGCGGTTGGGTTGGTCGGGCTGGCCGTTTATCTGTTGAGCAAAAAATGAAACACGAAGAGAGTTATGCTGGTATGGCAACAGGTAAGGACAGAAAAAGCGAAAACCTGAGCTTTATTGAAAAACTGCTGGATGGGTTTGAGGTAGAATGGAAGGCGCTGGATGCGGCTTTTGACATCTATGCCGGTGGTGATGTCCCAAAGTCAGCTTTTTCTGACGTAGAAACACTAGAATTTAATATCCCAATATTATCTAACGGTATTGGTGAAAAAGCTTTGTATGGATGGACTAATAAAGCAAAAATTGAAAAACCAAGTTTGACAATTTCCGCGCGAGGCACTATCGGATGGACGAGCTATAGAGATAGGCCGTTTTTCCCAATAGTGCGATTATTAGTGTTAACGTCAAAAATTGAATTGAATCTCAAGTATGCGTACTACTTTATGAAGACTATTGAGAGTGCTTATAAAGTACCGCCGGCTGGTATACCGCAACTTACTAAGCCAATGCTCAAAGAAATCCAAATCCCCATCCCCTGCCCAGACAACCCCAAAAAATCACTGGAAATACAGGCCGAAATCGTTCGAATTCTGGATGCATTTACCACCTACACCGCCGAGCTGACCGCCGAGCTGACCGCCGAGCTTAACCTGCGCAAGCAACAATACAACCACTACCGTGATCAGTTGTTGAGTTTTGAAGACGGGGAAGTGGAGTGGAAGACGCTGGGGGAGATTGGGCGCATCGTGACTGGTCGCACTCCAAAATCGTCAGATACATCGGCATGGGGAGATGAAGTTGATTTCGTAACTCCGAGTGATATCAAAAATGGGATGCGTAGCATCATATGCCCAAGTCGTCGTTTGTCTGCGGAAGGAGCTGCTTCGATGTCCAAAGTTCTGATACCCAGTGGTTCATTGCTAGTCACATGTATCGGCGCTGACATGGGTAAAACAGTTATCAACGCTAACGACTGCATCCCCAATCAACAAATTAACGCGATTATTCTGACAGATGAAAGTGCCCAAGTTAGCTATCTGTTCCACATACTCACGGCTTTGCGTGACACATTACGGCGACAGGGAGAGGCGGGTGGAGGAACTATGCCTCTCGTTAATAAAAGCGACTTTTCAAAGGTCGTCGTTCCCATTCCTTCGCCCGAAGAACAAACCCGTATCCTTGCTATCCTCGACAAATTCGACGCGCTCACCAACTCCATCAGCGAAGGCTTGCCGCGAGAAATCGAACTACGCCAACAGCAATACGAGTATTACCGTGATTTACTGCTGAGCTTTCCTAAATCTAATGTAGAAGTGATGACTTAATATGAGCAATACGCTAACGGATATAGCAAAAAAATTGAGTACGCCTATAAGTACACAGAAACAAGCTAAAGCAAAAGGGCGTAAAAATAATACAAAGGTTTGGGTGAAAAGCGAAAAGCCTATTCCTAAAGTACAGTTGATTTATGCGTTCAACGGTTCGGGTAAGACTCGTTTGTCTCGTGAATTTAAGGAAATAGTTGCGCCAAAAAGTAAAGTTGAAGATGGTAATGACGTCGAGTTATCTCGCAGTAAGATTCTCTATTACAACGCCTTTACCGAAGATCTCTTTTATTGGGATAATGATTTAGATGATGATGATAAAGAACCTAAGCTAAAGATACAGAAAAATTCGTTTACAGGCTGGCTAATTGAATTACTACAAGAATTGGGTGAAGACGGTAACATCGTTACTAACTTCCAGCGATACACGGGTAGCAAAGCCACTCCGGTCTTTAATAATGAGGCGTATAAGCAGAAGATCAAAGAATATAATGGAAATGAGGTAGAAGTCACTACCCCTATTTATTCTGAAGTTACCTTCCGTGTAGCGGCTAATAGACCTATTGAATACCAAAGCTCTAATGCAGTTATCAGTGATGAAAACTCAGTGATTCAAGGGCAATACGACAGAATTAAAGTTTCCAAGGGTGAGGAGAGTAACTTTGTTTGGAGTGTCATTTACACTCTATTAGAGCAGGTAATATCTACCCTTAATGAGCCTGATACCACAAACAGGTTGACTGATAAATTTAATGCACTCGAATATGTATTTATTGATGATCCAGTAAGCTCTTTGGATGACAGTCACTTAATTGAGTTGGCAGTCGATCTTGCCGAATTGATCAAATCTAGTAGATCTGATCTGAAGTTTGTTATTACGACGCATAGCCCACTTTTTTATAATGTGTTATTTAATGACTTAAGTCGCAAGGCTTATCAGAAGAATGCTGATGATGAAAATGAGCTTATTTATAATCCGGATAAAGATTTCAAAAAGTATCGTCTAGTTAAGCTAGAGGATGGTTATTTTGATCTATTGGAACAGCCAAAAGACTCTTCGTTCTCTTATCATTTATTTCTATTATCTGAGCTTCAAATCGCCATCAAGAGCGGAAAAGTTAGAAAATATCACTTCAGTTTTGTCAGGAATATTCTGGAAAAAATGGCCATATTCCTAGGTTTCAATGATTGGGGTGCACTACTGCCCAAAACATCTGGAGGTAAGCCGGATCCATTAATCCTTCGGATACTAAATTTATCCAGCCATTCTGCCCATGCTGGAGAAGAAGTCGCAGAAACTGAGCATAAAGAGAAACTGGAGGAGTTGGTGAAATATTTGATCAAAACCTATGGTTTCAGTAATCAGGGATAAAAAATGGTTGATTACATAAAGTCCAATCTGAGCCTGCAGATCAAACCACCGAGTTTCTGCTCTACACCGCGCCTAATGGCGCCATTAAAGTGGAGGTACTACTCAGTAATGAGACCATCTGGCTGACTCAGGAGCGCATAGCGGAGCTGTTTGGTGTACAACGCCCAGCCATAACCAAACATCTGAAAAATATCTTCGAAAGCAATGAACTACAAGAAGAAGTGGTATGTTCCATTTTGGAACATACCACTGGGCGGAGCGCCGTGGAGAATTGGGATGTCAAAACCTACTAAGGTTGTGCTGTTTAAGGACAAGAGCATTCGTAGCCACTGGGATGACGAGCAAGAAGATTGGTTCTTCTCTGTGGTGGATGTGGTGGCCGCTCTCACTGATAGTGCAAATCCTACTGACTATTTGAAAAAGCTACGCAAGCGTGATGACATACTTGGCGAGTACATAGGGACAAATTGTCCCAAGGTAGCCATGCCAACGGAAACTGGAAAAAAAGTGGTTAGCGACCAAAACGCAAAACAGTTACAACTGCAAAGTAAGGATGCTGAAAAATGACCCAGTACACCCCTATTGCCGAATCCAATAACCTGATCGTACTGGATAAGTACGTTAGGCGCTGGGAGGTGAAAGAGACCTATCAGAGCGAAGGTGATTTAGAGCGCGATCTGATTCAGGATTTACAGCATCAGGGGTATGAGTATGTGCCGGGGTTGACCACGCCAGAGAAGTTACTTACTAACGTGCGTGAGCAGTTGCAGACACTAAATCGTATGACCTTTACCGATGCCGAGTGGCTACGCTTTGTAGAGGAGTATCTGGACAGGCCGGGCGACAATGTTATTGATAAAACCCGCAAGGTTCACGATAACTACATTCATGACTTTGTCTTCGACGACGGCCATATCCAGAATATTTACCTATTCGATAAAAAAATCATTGCCCGCAACAAGGTTCAGGTGACTCGCCAGTTTGAGCAAACTGGCAGCCACGCTAACCGTTACGACGTCACGATTCTGGTGAATGGCTTGCCCTTGTTACAGGTTGAGCTAAAGCGTCGCGGTGTTGCCATTCGTGAGGCGTTTAATCAGGTGCATCGTTACAGCAAAGAGAGCTTTAATAGCGAAAACTCGTTGTTTAAGTATTTGCAGTTGTTTGTGATTTCTAACGGTACTGATAGCCGGTATTTTGCTAATACGACCCAGCGCAATAAAAACAGTTTCGACTTCACCATGAATTGGGCTCAGTCGGACAACACTCTGATTAAAGATTTAAAAGACTTTACCGCGACCTTTTTTCAAAAAGACACCTTATTAAAAGTGTTACTGCATTATTCGGTATTTGATATCAATAATACTTTGCTGGTGATGCGCCCTTACCAGATTGCCGCCGCTGAGCGTATTTTACGTAAGATTAACAGCTCGTATCAGTCGAAAATTTGTAGCAGTAAAGAGAGCGGCGGTTTTATCTGGCACACCACTGGCTCAGGTAAAACATTGACGAGTTTTAAGGCGGCACGACTCGCTACTGAGCTGGAGTTTGTTGATAAGGTTTTTTTCGTGGTTGACCGTAAAGACCTCGATTACCAGACCATGAAGGAATACCAGCGTTTCTCGCCAGACAGTGTCAACGGTTCAAATAGCACCGCGGGGCTTAAGCAAAATCTGGAAAAAGACGATAACAAAATTATCGTTACCACTATTCAGAAGCTGAACAATTTGATCAAAGGTGACGGTGACTTGCCGGTGTATCACCAGCAGGTGGTGTTTATCTTTGATGAGTGTCACCGCAGCCAGTTTGGTGAAGCGCAGAAAAATATTCAGAAGAAATTCAAAAAGTATTATCAGTTCGGTTTTACCGGTACGCCGATTTTTCCTGAGAATGCGCTAGGTGCCGAAACTACAGGGGATGTCTTTGGGGTGCAGTTGCATCATTACGTGATCACCGATGCCATTCGTGATGAAAAGGTGCTGAAATTTAAGGTTGATTACAACAACGTTAGAGCGAAGTTTAAGAAGCTAGAAACCGAGAAAGATGAAGCAAAACTCAGTGCTGCAGACAATCGCAAAGCCTTACTGCACCCCGAACGTATCCGCGAAATTTCGCAATATATTCTGAATAACTTCCACCAGAAGACGCATCGTAAGCTGGCGGGTGGTTCTATTGGCCGCTCTGGTTTTAATGCCATGCTTGCGGTGAGTAGCGTAGAAGCAGCCAAGTACTATTACGAGACTTTGAATGAGTTGCAAAAAGAGGCCGAGAAGCCTCTGAAAGTCGCTACGATATTTTCATTTGCCGCAAACGAAGAACAGGGCGCGGTGGGGGATATCGCCGATGAAAGTTTTGATGTTTCAGCAATGAATTCCACCGCCAAGGAGTTTCTGACGGCTGCGATTGGCGATTACAATACTATGTTCAGGAGCAACTATGGCATCGATGCCAAGGGCTTTCAGGATTATTATCGCGATCTTGCGCAGCGAGTAAAAAATCAGGATATCGACCTGCTAATCGTGGTGGGTATGTTCTTAACTGGATTTGATGCCCCAGCTCTGAATACTCTGTTTGTGGATAAGAATCTACGTTACCACGGCCTTATACAGGCGTATTCTCGTACTAACCGCATTTACGATGCGACGAAAGCGTTTGGCAATATCGTGACCTTCCGTGATCTGGAACAGGCCACCGTGGATGCCATTACGCTCTTTGGCGATAAAAATACCCGCAATGTGGTTTTGGAGAAGAGCTATAAAGAATACATGGAAGGCTTCAAGGACATTGCCAGTGGTGAAGCCAAGCGAGGTTTTGTTGAAGTTGTCGCTGAACTTGAACAACAATTTTCTGATCCTGCAGCGATTGAAACTGAAGCTGATAAAAAGGCCTTCACCAAGTTGTTTGGTGAGTACCTACGTGTTGAGAACGTACTGCAGAACTACGACGAATTTGCGGCATTAAAAGCTTTGCAGAAAGTCGATATTAGCGACGCAGAAGCCGTAGCAGCTTTTAAGGAATTGCACTACCTGAGTGACGATGATCTAGCTGCATTGCAGACGGTGAAGGTATTGCCTGAACGCAAAATTCAAGATTACCGCTCAACTTATAACGATATTCGAGACTGGCAGCGTAAAGAACGCAAGGCAGAGCAAGATGCCGAATCACGTATTGATTGGGATGACGTGGTCTTTGAAGTTGACCTTTTGAAATCGCAAGAAATCAACTTGGATTACATTCTTGAGCTGATTTTTGAAAAGCATAAAAAGGTAACGAATAAGTCATCGCTGGTAGAAGAAGTTCGTCGTTTAATTCGTTCTAGCCTTGGCAACCGTGCAAAAGAGGGGTTGGTGGTCGATTTTATTCATCAGGCCAATCTGGATGAATTAAATGATAAGGCGAGCGTTATTGATGCTTTTTACACCTTTGCTCGGGCTGAACAAAAACGTGAAGTCATTGATTTGATTGAAACCGAACAGCTGAACGATGAGGCTGCTAAGCGGTATATTCTCAATTCACTGAAGCGAGAATATGCAACCGATGCAGGTACAGAGCTTAATTCAATTTTGCCTAAGATGAGCCCGTTGAATCCACAGTACCTGACCAAGAAGCAGAGCGTCTTCCAGAAAGTCTCGGCGTTTATTGAGAAGTTTAAGGGTGTAGGTGGGAATGTTTAATTTGAGTGTATTTCCATCGAAAAATTATTATTAAACATGACTTTTTTCTTTTGATAGAAGTCATCTGAATGGTGAGCTGTGCTCATTAATTAACCAGAGATAATTACTATGTCAGTCTATCTAATTTGTATTTCACTTCTTGGGCTTCTTGTTTTTGCTCTGGGCTTTAATGTCTCGATGGCGCGCGCTAAAAGCGGAGCAGTCTTCGGCGGAGACGTTGATCCTACTAGCCGTCTATATAAAGCTCAACGAGCGCATGGCAATACCATCGAGTATGTACCAATGCTGGCTATTCTCATATTTGCACTAGGGCAGGTCGAGCAATCCAGTTGGGTAGTCTGGACTATGGTGGCGGCAACATTTTGTCGTTATCTATTTGCAGCAGGAATCCTTTTGCCTGCTAGCATGGCAAAACCGAACCCTATGCGTTTTGTCGGCGCTTTAGGTACTTATGTCACTGGTTTTTTGCTTGTTGTGGCGTTAATTTTTCAGGCATTTAATCGATAGTTAAATCAGAACTATTTAGTCCAATTTTGAGTGTCATTAATTCTCTCCCGTAATTTAGTGAGTGATTGTTATCAATAATTGTTGAAACTATCGGGTGCTATTGCTTTGAAAAGCAGGCGAGACGCCTGCGCTCCCAGAAGTGCAAATTAAAAAGCGATTTATCATTTGCGTATGTTTTCGTAGTGCCCCCACATCATTCTAGAAAAAATGCAAGTTAGCGGTGTTATTCTCCCTTGGCGATGCTTGTTACAAGTAGGCGAGACGCCTGCGCTCCCAGATGTGCTAATTTAAAAGTGGTTTATCATTTTGTATGTTTTCTAAGTGCGCAAGCACTCTCAGACGTGCAAATTAACAAGCAGTTAATCATTTAAAGAGGTTTCCTGGGAGCGCTGGCGTCCCGCCGGCAAAGAGTCGAAAGTAATAGAGGTGTTGTCGGTTATTGGTAAAAAATAAAAATTATTTATTGTAGCCTTTGTATCAAGTATCTTAAATTTCAATAACAGTGACTTTTTGTTGGTATTTATCAATAAATAAAGCTAACAAACAAAGACAGAATGACGCCTAGAAACGGCTATCTTGCTTTAGGTATTCGAAATACAAAAAAGAGGCTGAATGTCTTTAAAACCTAGCGCTAAGATGAGATTGAAGTGTTACCTAGAAAAAAGCCCAGCAAGTTAAAACTCACTGGGCTTTAATTCCCTACTATTGGGTTAGAGGCTGCTCAAACTGCACTCATCCTCAAACAGCACTCTTATCTAAGCCGTTTTCAGCATTTCCCTAACCACATAATGCAAAATACCACCGTGTTTGAAATACACAGCTTCATTCGCGGTATCAATCCGTGATGTTAGGTCGCAAGTTTTGGTTGAGCCATCTTTGTAGTTGATGGTCATTGTTAGGGTTTGCCCAGTGGTAATTTCACCAGCCAGGCCTTCGATGCTGATGGTTTCTTCACCGGTCAGTTTTAGACTTTTGCGATTTGTGCCTTCAGGAAACTGCAACGGCATGACGCCCATACCAATCAGGTTAGAACGGTGAATCCGCTCATAAGATTCAGCCACGACGGCATTAACACCCAACAGGCGAGTACCTTTGGCTGCCCAGTCGCGACTAGAGCCGGTGCCGTATTCTTTACCGGCAATGACGACTAACGGCGTTTTCTGCTCTTGGTATTTCATTGCGGCATCGTAAATAGCCATTTGCTCACCAGTCGGTACAAACTGGGTGTAGCCACCTTCAACATCGTCCAGCATTTCGTTTTTAATTCGTACATTGGCGAAGGTACCGCGCATCATAACTTCGTGATTGCCGCGGCGAGACCCATAGGAATTAAAGTCTTTTGGATCGACGCCGTTCGCTTGCAGGTATTTCCCCGCTGGGCTATCAGGCTTGAAGGAGCCTGCTGGTGAGATATGGTCGGTAGTGACCGAGTCGCCCAGTAAGGCAAGAATATTGGCATTTTTAATGTCGCTTATCGCCTCTGGCTCTTCGCTCATGCCTTTAAAGAAGGGCGGATGTTGAATATACGTGGAGTCATCGGTCCATTTGTAGACTTTGCTTTTCGGGAATTCGATGTCCTGCCAAATGGCATCGCCATCGAATACTGCACCATATTCTTTGCGGAACATGTCGGTTTTAACTTTTTCGACGGCATCGGCAATTTCTTGCTGAGTTGGCCATAAGTCTTTCAGGTACACCGGCTCGCCATCTGAACCAATGCCTAAAGGTTCTTTGGTTAGGTCTATGCGAACGTTACCCGCTAGTGCGTAAGCCACAACGAGTGGTGGGGATGCCAGCCAGTTAGTTTTTACCTGCGGATGCACGCGGCCTTCGAAGTTACGATTACCAGAGAGCACGGATGCCACAGTCATGTCGCCGTCAGTAACGGCCTTTTCGACTTCTACGGGCAATGGCCCAGAGTTTCCAATACAGGTGGTGCAACCATAACCAACAAGGTTGAACCCCAGCGCATTAAGCTCTGTATCTAGCCCAGCAACTTTCAGATATTCGGTCACTACTTTTGAACCCGGTGCCAGCGAAGTTTTTACCCAAGGCTGAGTTTTTAAGCCTTTTGCGACGGCTTTTTGGGCTAGTAATCCAGCAGCCATCATTACGCTTGGATTGGATGTATTGGTGCAGGAGGTGATCGCGGCGATCACCACAGCACCAGGATTTAAACGGGACTTTATCCCGTTTATTTCGAGTGGCTGACTGGATTGGTGTTCATAGCTTGCGTGGATCCCCACGGCGGTTTGGCCACCTTCGGAATCGAGCTTGGTTTGCTGGGTTTGCGCAGGGCCTTCGGCGGTTTCCATTAATAACTCAAACGACGCCTTCATATCTTTCAGACCCACCCGGTCTTGTGGACGCTTAGGACCGGCCAAACTTGCTTCTACTTCGCCCATGTCGAGTTCGAGTGTGTCCGTATATATGGGCTCATGGCCAGGCTCACGCCACAGACCTTGAGCTTTTGCGTATGCTTCGATCAGCTCCAGCTGGCTTTCTTCGCGTCCAGTTAAACGCATGTATTTAATTGTTTGCTCGTCCACCGGGAAGAACCCGCTGGTCGCCCCGTATTCAGGTGCCATATTAGCAATGGTTGCACGGTCAGCCACCGGCATATCTTTTAGGCCATCACCATAAAATTCGACGAACTTGCCAACCACACCTTTTTTGCGCAGCATTTCCACGACCGTCAACACAAGGTCGGTGGCAGTAATACCTTCGTTAAGCTTGCCGCTTACCTTAAAACCAACCACTTCTGGAATTAGCATGGATACAGGCTGGCCCAGCATCGCGGCTTCGGCCTCAATGCCACCCACGCCCCAACCAAGAATACCGAGGCCGTTGATCATGGTGGTGTGGGAGTCGGTGCCAACCAATGTGTCAGGGTAAGCGAAGGTTTTGCCGTCGCTTTCTTTGTGCCAGACCGTTTTCCCGAGGTATTCAAGGTTTACTTGGTGACAGATGCCGGTACCGGGTGGCACGACGCGGAAGTTATCAAACGCATGTTGTCCCCAGCGCAAAAACTCGTAACGCTCTAAATTGCGCTCCATCTCGATGGCGACGTTGTCTTTAAATGCTGAAGCATCGCCAAAATTATCGACCATCACAGAGTGGTCGATCACTAGATCGACCGGCGACAGTGGGTTGATCATGGCGGGATCTTTGCCCGCCGCTTCGACCGCAGCTCGCATAGCAGCCAAATCCACTACGCCAGGTACACCAGTAAAATCTTGCATGAGAACACGTGCAGGGCGGAACTGAATTTCGGTGTCCGACGTGCGCTCGTTTAGCCATTGCGCCATGGCATCAATGTGCTTGCGCTCAACTGTAGAGCCGTCTTCGTTGCGCAGCAAATTTTCGGTAAGTACTTTGAGAGAAAAGGGCAGCTGACTCAGATCGCCCAAAGTTTCTGCGGCTTTGGGCAGGCTGTAATAATGGTAGGTTTTACCGCCAGCTTCGAAACTGGATAGCGTGTTGAGACTGTCTTTACTGAGCTCTGATATCGACATCGCGTGTCTCCTTGTGACTAATAAAGTTATGACTAATAATGTCTAAATTACGCAGTTACAAATCGCAACTTTTGAGATTAAAAGTAGAAATTTTGAAGTTATAAAATGTATTGCTTACAGGATCTGACAGCCATAATTAAAAAAAGATCATGCTGTTTTGTTTGATATGTTCTGGACGCGGAATTGGCAGATTTAGCACCTTGTTCGTATAGTTGTGGTAAGTGATGACTTTTGTAAGTCAAACAGTCTCAGTTATTGAGGGATATACGTACTCAGTGCTAATGACAACCTGAGACTATTTATTAAACACATTAAGTGAAAGCGTCATACAAAGCTGCAATTAAAAACTGTAATTAAAAAAAAGACCCGCTCTGATTTGATCCTTCGATCCGCGTTCGGAAACAATGGTCGAATCTCCGACATCGCCTGTCAGATGATCATAATTTAGAAAGCCAAAGAGGGAGGTTTTTCTGGAGAGCGGCATTATCCCGATAAAACGAAGACCAACAGAATTTAGACCAGCTCCAGCATCGTATTGACTGATACCTGATTTGCTCGATTGAGCGGTAGAGACATCAAAGAATTCACTATTGTAGCTGCTGTCAGCAAAAGAAATGGCTGGGCCAACTGAAATAAACGTAAGTCTGTTAAATACGCTCGTTCTTGCGCGCAAACCAACGCTTGCCTCACCTAAATACCCACTGTGGCCACCGAGAATACCTTTACGCAGCTCAAGTTTTGCTACAAAAGGCCCACCTTTGTAATCTGCTATTGCGCCTAATTCAAGCGTGCCACCAATATCTCCTAACCCTTCGAGGTCGCTCGAATCATCGTTAGATAGAGTAAATGGGCTGCTGGAATCCTCATTTCGTCCGAAGTCATATTTTATTATCGGACCTATTTGCCAATGGCTATTTGAAATAACAACGTATTCGATTCCGCGAATAGACGCTTTGAAACGCTCTCGATAATTCACAGAGATATTAGGAAATACACTGATTTGATTAGCATCATCGCCAAGATAGGTTGGTGCTGAGATCGATCCGGCTCCGAGGATGATTTTTAAATCATCAGATTTTTTTACAGCCTCATCAGCAATAGCCGCTTTGGATAAAGTAAAGAACATAACGGCTGTAACAATACTAAATAATGTGAAGCTATGAAGTTTAATATCATTGCTTTTATGAACTCTAACCATGATTAAATCTTTATAAGGTTATAGATTTCCCCTTTTCCTTTGAGTGCTTTTTGCAAACATTTATCTTTGATATTTAATGTTGCTATATTTCGATCTTAGGAAAGGGGGCAGAATGTAAAATTAAACGCCATACTTCATAAAAATAATTTTTAGCATCAAATACTAAAAATTTTCAGCGATCTACTGAACATCAAGCAATTTCATCACTTTGCTCATGTCATAACTGGCCGCTTGCACAAGCCAAGCTTTACGTAACTCAATAATTGGCGCCATGCTTTCTTGAGTTGGATTTTTGATCAAAGGGAGTCGGGCGATCATTTGTAGGCTGTAAACACCTTTGCTACCTATTTCAATGCGATACACATTGAACTCTAAGAAGTTTTGTCCGGGGGGCTGTGCAATGAAATCCAACATCATGACCTCACCATTTTCACTACCACTGAGTTGATACTTCGCCCCGACATTGATTTGCTGCAACCCTTCGATCACTGCATTGGCATATAAGGCCGGCGTTGTAATCTTTTTATCATTAATACGTGTGTATATGACTTGCTTAGTCCAAGTATTGATCTCTTCGGACTTTCGAATATATTTAATTGCTTGGCTACTGTTACTGTCTTCGCCCTTTATAATAAAGATTCGATCAAAAACCTCTCCATCGATGACGGGAACCACTTGATTCGCGGTTAATGCTTCATCTGCAGCCACGACTTGGCCAGATAAACTGCTCAAAAAAAGAGCAATAATCAATCCCGCATTGCTCATCGATGTTCGCATTCCCATTCCAAAAGTTCTCATTCCAAGAGTAGATACGTTCATTTTATGCCCTGTAATTATTTTTCTAAGACCCTAAGTAAAGAGTAACAGTGAACTACTTGCCACTTCAAATTCGTCGTTTTTCGTAAACCATCGTTCGCATTTTTTTCTACTTTTGTTGATGCTCGCTATAAAAAGTAAAAAACACTCTATGAACTACATTTTGCCATATCACATAAAACTAGTGTAAACGAAAGAATCAGAGCAGAAATGAAGCCAATGGATTAAGAATAAAGAAACTTTAATCAGACATGGTTATAGACGATTCTGTTGAGACTTAATTGTCTTATCATAGCATTCAAGCTGGACTTCATGATTCATGTAATCTTGAAGCCCAGTTCCGTATTTAATTCCAGACCTTTTTAAGTTCTAGAGTTCAGTTGATATTAATTAACGGATGGCTCTTGCAATAAACCGTTGTACTAAATCAATCGATTGCGGGTCACGTATGGCAGGGCTTATAAACCCTGGCTGGATGAGATAATCCTTTTCAATCAATCGTGTAATCAGTGGGAGGTGTGCTAATGACGCCTTGCCAGTAAGTAGATTGTTGAAGTTGTCCGCTTCACTGTAAGCATTAAGCATTTGATGGAAGCCCTGCAGGTACAGGTAGTCTTTGGTAAAGCCACCGCCGCGATACACTCGAGCAGTAATGGTAAAGGCTTGATCGTCGGAGGCTCCATGTTCTTCTTTAAGCAGCAAGAAGGTACGTTTAAAGTCTTTATCGTGAATCATCGACTGCACAGCTACCACACGCATTGCCAGAACCTTTAAACGATAAAGACTCAAATTGCCGGATAGGTATTCACATAGGATCGCCAAACCTTCTTGCGTGGTGGTATTCACTGGCGACCCCAGTGACAGAATTTTTAACGGTTGCGCGCGACCATTCAACGTGGTCACCAAGTGCACTCCAAGCTCGTGATGCATTAAGGCATTCACCTCGGTCTCGGGAACCACTGCCGCGCTGTTGATTTTTACGGTCGTGCCAGAGACCAAGGCATTGGCGATCATGCTGTCGTTTAGCTTTATCTGATATTCGTAGCCTTCCGCCTCAGCAAAATCACACATCCGACGCTGCACTTCTTTAGAATCCAGCATGATTGTGTCGCGGGGGTCCATGTCGTCTGGAAGGTGCAGGATAAAGTTGGCGTTGCCAATATCTTTGTCGCTTGGTTCGCCGTAATAACGCAAGGAATCATAGAGAAACTCTGGCGTGCCAATCGATTTAAACTGATCAAGTTTATCCACATAAGATTCAATAACGTCGGTGTATAACGTCACTAGATCTTCGTCTTCCAGCTTATCGACATGAATATTGTACAAAGCACGTTTTTTTGCAAACAGATCCAGATCTGGAGTTGAATACGTGAACTCAGGGTTGGCAGAGTAATTAGACTCGAAAAAAGCCGCTTTTTGTTCGCGATAATTCAATGGCGCGACCGCCTCAAGGATATCAATACCAGAAACACACTTATGTAGATCGGTATCTATCTTTTTGATGGTACTGGATATCAGGGGGAAGGACGCATTCATTGGGGATGTCTCGCGAAACAGCAAAGAACACAGAATGCCTGAATATTAGCTATGGTCAATATATAAGACGAGTAACAGACAATCCAAAGCGGACAGATAGGCGAATAATTCTTATTGCTTTAAAAGAAGGGCGAGACACCTGCGCTCCAAGGAGTGTAAATAAACAAACGCTTTGTCTTTTGAAGAAAATTTCTGGGAGCGCTGGCGTCCTACCGGCAAAAAGCCTTAGTCTTGAAATCTAAGCTCAGCTTATCCGAATGCGACCAATCCATCGAAGACTTTAAGCAAAAGATGATGCCTGAGTGATGTCTAAAGAATATCTATACTGGCCATGTAACCATATTCATTTTCTCAAAAATCCGTCTCTGAAAAAATCATCAAGAAAAAGGTGCAAGATACGCGGCGACCGACTTTCCTAACACGGATAAATTATAGCCACCTTCAAGAACACTAAGCACAGGAATATCTTTTTCTTTGGCGTAACCAGCAATTTGCTCGCCGAGCCAGGCATAGTCACTGTTATCCAGTCCAAGTTCTGCCATAGGATCGGCAACATGGGCATCAAATCCAGCAGAAACAATAATTAATTGTGGCGCATAACTTCTAAGGGCGGGCCACCAGTGTTGGTTCAGTAACTCGCGGAACTCTGGACCTTTGGTGCCGGCCAATAGCGGTACGTTGACGAGATTATTTATTTGACCAACGTTGTAATGCTTATTTGGATAGAAGGGATGTTGGAAGCTGCTGCACATGAGTACGTGGGTGTCATTTTGCAAAATATCAATGGTACCGTTGCCCTGATGCGCATCAAAATCGAGAATAGCCACGCGCATTAAATGATGCTGTTGTGTGGCGCGTCGAGCGGCGATAGCGACATTGTTAAAGAAGCAAAAGCCCATCGCTTGCTTGTGTTCGGCATGATGACCCGGGGGACGAACGGCGGCAAATGCATGTTGAAAATCATCGGCCAGCAAACAATCCAGCGCGCCGGTAACACAGCCTGCGGCGGCTAGCGCGGCGGCATACGTTCCGGTAGCCATGGATGTGTCTGGATCAACGAATATGCGCCCCTGTTCTGGCGAAATACGTTTTAGTTGATCAACATAGCCTTGAGTATGTGCCCGATACACATCGGACAATTGCGCGGCTTTTGCAGAACAATGTAATAGCGAATCCCATTGGTTTTCTGCCTTCAATGTCTGCTCAATAGACAAAATACGCAATGCATGTTCAGGATGATCATTATCTACCCTGTGCTCATAGTGCATGTCTGACGTATAGTAGGCGGTACGCATGATTGTCCTAGAGTGTCTAAGGGAGTGGTTATTAGAATAACTATGACTGGAGCTTTTTACAGTCTACCTAGGAATGAAGGAAACACCAGTACGAGTTTTTTAGCTATGCGGATCAGTACTAGGTGGATTCGAACTTAGGACATTTTTACTTAGCGGATTTGTAAATAGTAATAATGATTTTCGATCATCAAGAGGCAACATCATGGGAACGCGCTCGCTAGAGAGCTTCTTCAGTCCAAAGTCCATTGTTATAGTCGGTGCGTCCGAGCGCGAAGGTAGCTTGGGCGGTGCCATTATGCGCAATCTCACCGAAGGCGGATATGAAGGTGAGATCCTGCCGTTAAATACCAACGATTACGATACTGTTTATGGCATTAAGTCATTTCATCGCGTGAGCGACCTGCCTTCAGTCCCCGATCTGGCCATTATTTGTACGCCTGCGGTCAGTGTTCCGCGAGTTATTAAACAACTGCATGCGCTCGGTGTCGTTGCTGCGATGATTTTAACCGGGGGTATCGCACGTGCCCGCTCATGGCAGTTTCGACCAGATTCTGCGCGAATTAACAGTGTGATAAAGCGCACTCGCATGCGCATTTTGGGTCCAGATTGCTTAGGTATGGTTGTGCCTTCGCGCAAGCTCAATGCCAGTTTGTTGCATGTACCGGTGCATTCTGGGCACATGGCTTATGTTGGCCAGTCTGGAACCTTGGCCTCAGGCGTTATGGATTGGGCCTACAGTCGCCAAATTGGATTCTCTCATGTGGTGACACTTGGTCGCAGCGACGACGTGACCCTGCCTGATTTGATTGATTACATTGCGCAAGAGCCCAGTGTCAGAACCTTGTTGGTGCAGATTGATGAAATACGTTCTGGGCGCGCACTGGTTCGTTCTTTACGAGCTGCCTCGCGGCATAAATTGGTGCTTGCAGTTAAAAACAATCGTTTTTCCGAAAGCCCACTGACCACCATTGCCCAGCCGAAAGGAATTTTGCATCGCGATTTGTTAGTTGATGAGGTTTTCAATCGCGCAGGGGTGTTGCGTGTTAATGCGACAGATGAGTTATTCGATTGCGTAGATGCTTTGGGCAGTCGTCGCGAGCGCTTTGGTGCAAGGTTGGCCATTATTGCCAATGGACGCGGTCCAGCCATACTAGCGATGGATCGGTTACTGCACGATAAGGGGCAGTTGGCAGAATTGGATGATAAAACGATTCAATCATTAAAAGCCATTTTGCCAGAATATATTCAAGCTCAGAATCCAGTATTGTTGAATCCAGAAATAGCACCAGAACAGCTTTCCGCGGTTGGCCAAATATTAATCAAAGATTCGAGCGTCGATGCTATTTTGTTTGTGTATTCACCCAGTTTGGGTGCCAACCCAGATGCCAATGCGAAAGCGGTCGTCGAGCTTGCTAGCGGTACACGTAAAACCATACTCACCAGTTGGATGGGGGAATACTCTGTCGAAAAAGCCCGCGATGCTTTTGATAAAGCACGTATCCCTACCTTTGACACCCCTGATAACGCCGTTAAGTCGTATATGTACATGGTACGTCATCAGCGCACGCAAGATTTGTTGAGAGAAACCCCCGAAAGCATCGAAATCCCTTTCGTGATTTCACAAGAAGAGTTGCAAGAGAAGGTGTTTAAATCCCTAAAGCCTGGCGATTTTATGCCACC
>JARGOI010000332.1 GCA_029212275.1 Thalassolituus sp. | reverse complement strand
TATATTTCAAAAATTGTTTTAAGATCGGTTGAGATATATGGGCGAATTTTCATAACTTTCTTCATTGATGACGTTTGTCATAGGTAGCACGAATAGCAACTGTATAAATTTGGCTCGTTATTCACTAAAGCCTGTTCGATTTTCTCACAGTAAAACCTCAGTCGTTAGAATACAGATTAAATTCTCTCAGCAAAACATCACATCACATCAACCAATAACCCAAAGTAACCGCGCTGAATATCCAAATCAATACAATGATCGCTGCTGCTGTTCGGCTTGTTGGCTTTGCGGCTAACTCTTGCGCTTTTATCCGGCAATCGACAAGAACTTCTTTCGGCGTAAGCCTAACAACCAACATAATTCCTAGTGGCAGCAAGATAATGTCATCGAGTATTCCTAACACTGGAATAAAATCTGGAATTAGGTCAATCGGACTAATGGCATAAGCGGCGATGGCGAAGGCGAGTAAGCGAACGATAATCGGCGTCCTTGGGTCTCGCGCAGCAAAATACACCGTAATGGCATCTTCTTTTATACGCTTTGCCGCTTTCTTTAGATTGATTAGCAACGAATGGTTACTCTTTGGTTTTAAATATGTGGACTAAAAATTTTAAAATGGACAAGCGCTCTGCCCATGAATCTGTTCGCCACTGCTCGGATGCTCAAAATATAAATCACTGGCATGCAATTGCAAACGTTCTGCCATCTGTTCGCTATGATTGTTGCTATATAGATCGCAACCAAGAATTGGGTGACCTATTGATTGGCTGTGAATCCGTAGCTGATGTGTGCGTCCAGTTACAGGAGAAAATTGTACTAGGCTGCGATGCGGGTGTTCTAAACGCTGCAACACCACATAGTTACTTGTGGCCTGTTTACCTGTGATATCGCAAATTTTCACACGCGGAAAATTGGCTTTGTCTTTTACTATAGCGCCGGTAATTTGCCCTTGGTCGTTCTCAACCCAACCGTCTAGCATTGCGACATAGCGCTTTTGAACGGTACGCGCTTGAAACTGTTTATTGAGATGTTGCGCCGACGCGGCATTAAGCCCTACTACCATTATGCCAGAGGTGCCGAAATCTAGACGATGAGGTAATTTTGCGTCTGGAAATGCAGGGCTTATATCCTCTTGGCCATGAACTAATCGATAGTGTACCGAATCCCAGTTTTTTGGGTTTCTACCAGATAAGCTGAGTAAACCACTGGGTTTATTGATCAATAAAATGTCATCATCTTGATACAAAACTACCACAACATTTGTGCACACTGGCGCCACAAAGTCATCAATAAAGGTGCTTGCTGACAGGCTGATGTGAGGCATTGGGTGTTCTCATTATGAAAATTAATATAATAGACTACTCCTAATCCCCTTCTCTTACTTTATATCTTGCCAGTCAGGTTTAGGGGCAAATAACTGCTGTAATTCGTCTATCTCATGTAGATACTCCGCAGTAAAAAATGGACGCTCAAGAGATAACACTTGATAAATACCGCCTTTAAGCATCTCTTGCGAAATATCTTGATCATTACCATCCATAAGATGACACCGTAAAAATGAAAACCAAGATGTAACGATAATCCAAGTATTAAGTGCTAAATCACACACTTGTTGCTCACTGGCTCTGATAATTCCAGCCTTATTCAAACCACGAAGAATATCAGCAATGCGCTCCAAGCACGTACGAAAAAAATTGCGGTAACCTCATGAAGCTCATAATCAGAAGTGATTAAATATTCCATATCGCGATGCAAAAATCGATAATCCCAAAATGCAGCAAATACTTCCTGCAAACAATACATTTTGTCCGTTATCTGTAATGGTCTCTCTGCTGGTACCTGACCATGATCGTCCACTGGCGCTTTATTTATTTAGTTACGACAAAGAACATGAATACAAAGTACTCAACCACACAAATGCTGGAGGGGTATCTATTAATGACACCATGATGCACGTCGCTCAAGATGACATGCCATTTGGCGGAGTTGGACCATCGGGTATGGGGCATTATCATGGCAAAGAAGGTTTCGTTGCATTATCCTCAGCTAAACCAATTCACCGAAAAGGACGCTTCAATAGTGGCCAGTTTATCTACCCCCCCTACAATACAGCAATACAAAAACTGATTTATAAATTGTTTATTCGTTAACTGCGATAATTAATGTGATTGGCTTATTAAAAATATTAATGAGATATTGAGGTGCTTTAGCTTAAGGCTAACGCTTCACAATAATGGGAGTTTGAAAAATTTTCATAGTAAAGGTCTTAAATATATTTCTCGCTTACAAATGTTGCTATTAAGACGTATGAAATTTTCGTCTAAGAGTCATTTCATTCGACTTTTTCTTGATCAAAGCTATCTACATCAAGGCCCATCATAACGGCACGCTCCTTCCATTGTTGCCGCGCAAGAACTCGCATATCTTCATCATTGTCAGTCTCATCAATGATTTCCATTCCCATAAGCGTTTCAATTAAATCCTCCAATGTCACCAGTCCATCGGTCCCTCCATATTCATTAACAACTATTGCGATATGTTGACGCTCTTTGGTAAAGCGTTCCAACAAAGCTGTCAACGAAACCGACTTTGGAACAACCGGAATTTCACGCTTAAATGATTTGAGTTGTTCATCACCTCTCTTTTGAGCAGCATTCACGAGAATGTCCTTTTTAAGAACAAAACCAGTAATGTCATCAATATCTGTTGTATAAATTGGTAAGCGTGAAAAAGGAGTTTTGGTTACATATTTCAATGAATCAGAAATACTCAAATTCTCAGGTAATGCGAAAACCACAGCTCGCGGAGTCATGATATCGTTCACTCTTAATGAATCAAATTGAAATATATTACGAATAATCCTAGACTCTCTATCGCGAATATGACCGGTTTCTACACCGATTTGTGCCATCGCAATAAATTCGTCTCGGCTAAAAATGTGTATATCCTTTCCGTGTGACATAACTTTCGTTAGTCTTTCCGAAACCCATACAATGGGATATAGGATGAAAATCAGAATTTTTACAAAATATGAAACTGGACCTGCGAGTTTCGTCCAATAGATGGTGCCTAATGTTTTAGGTACGATTTCAGAAAGGAAAAGTATCAATAGTGTTATTACCGCTGAAAATACACCAAACCATGCATCACCAAATACAACAGTGGCTTTGGCGCCAGAACCGACGGCACCAACCGTATGCGCAATCGTATTGAGGGTTAGTATTGCAGCCAGTGACCTGTCAACATTGTCTTGTCTTAATTGTTTTAGAAGACTGGCTAATTTTGGCCGCTTTTCTTTCTGCCCTTCTATGTAAGAAGGTGTGATACTAAGAAGAACAGATTCTGCAATAGAACAAAGAAATGAAAAAACTAATGCCAGCAAAACGTAAGTTATCAACAACAAAATGTCTGTAGTCATATTCCAATGCATCTTTAATGTGGATTTTTT
>JARGOI010000331.1 GCA_029212275.1 Thalassolituus sp. | reverse complement strand
CATTGAGCAAGGGGGTGTTATGCATCAATTCCCCATACCATTTGGTGCTAAACCCGCCCCAAACGGTCACCAGTCGGCTTTCATTAAACGAGTAAATAATTAAGCTAAAAATCGGTAAATATAGAAATGCATAACCGCATAGCAGCGTGATAATAAGCAGCGGGTAACGAGAGAATAATGCACGCATCAGCCTTGCTCCTCATTCGCCCGTTGTTCGTAATGGCGCATCACCACAAACGGAATAATCAGCACTAGCAGTAAAATCGCGGCCAAAGAAGACGCCACCGGCCAATCTTTATTACTGAAAAATTCGGTCCACATCAGCTTGCCGACCATTAAGGTATCCGGACCGCCGAGTAAATCAGGAATGACAAACTCTCCCATAACTGGAATAAATACCAGCATAGAACCCGCCATCACACCGGGGATGGATTGCGGTAGAGTGATGGTTAAAAACTGACGCCATGGACGAGCGCCTAAATCTGCAGCCGCTTCTAATAAGGTATTATCTAAGCGCACCAAGGTGGCGTAGAGCGGTAATACCAAAAAAGGTAAATAGCTGTATACCACGCCAATATAAACCGCGATGGGGGTATGCAGTATTTGTAATGGCTCATCAATAAGGCCAATACTCATCAATATTTGATTCAGAAAACCATTGTCTTTGAGAATACCTATCCACGCGTACACGCGAATTAAAAAGGATGTCCAAAAAGGCAAAATAATGAGCATTAGTAAGGGCATGCGCCAGTGTGTAGGGGCCAGTGCAATGGCATATGCCATTGGGTAACCAATTAATAGGCAAATCCCTGTAGAAATTGCCGCAATGGATAACGATCCTAAAAACGCAGAGAGATATAAGTCATCTTCTAGTAAAAATATATAATTGCCAAAATTCACCGAGATGACCAACAAGCCATCTTCAAATTCACGAATCCAATCTTGGTAAGGCGGTTGCGCTAATTGTGGCTCAGACAAGCTGATTTTTAAAATAAACAAAAACGGCAGCACAAAAAAAAGTGCCAACCAAAACCAAGGAATGCCAATAATTAAACGCTGGCCATGGGCGCCAAGCCAGCGCTGCAGAGAAACTATCACTGTGATAATACCCCGCAGCTATGTGTGTGCCATTTAAGAGATATTTCTTGTCCCCAAGTCAAAGGTTGCTCGGCCAAAGCCAATACGTTGGGTTGCGTGAACTGAATACGCTTACCACTGGGCAGATCGACGTGGTAAATCGATACGTCGCCTAGGTAAGCGATTTCTTGAATAATGCCACTGACATTGTTGGGTGCATTTTCCTTTTCAGCAGTCACCGATAATTTTTCTGGACGCACGGCAACCGTGACCGCCATGCCGGTAGACAGTGGTTGGCTGTGGTGCACCAATAACTCACCACCGGCCTCATCACTTTGTATTCGTACCATATCCTTTTCGTGTTCCACGACATAACCGCTGAACAAATTCACCAAGCCAATAAAATTAGCCGCATATTTAGTGGCAGGAAATTCATAGATACGACGAGGATTATCGACCTGCTCAACACGACCATCGTGCAACAGTGCAATGCGCGATGACATGGTCATGGCTTCTTCTTGATCATGGGTCACGATAATAAAGGTAATGCCGAGGCGTTCTTGCAAGTTCACTAATTCAAACTGAGTGCGTTCCCGCAGTTTTTTATCGAGTGCGCCTAAGGGTTCGTCGAGTAATAGAATTTTGGGCTGCTTGGCCAGTGCGCGGGCCAGAGCCACACGTTGGCGTTGGCCGCCAGAAAGCTGATGCGGTTTGCGCGTCGCGAGTTTTTCAATTTGCACCAGAGCCATCATTTCGGCGACACGTTCGCGCCGTTCTGCTGAGGAAATGGACTCTTGCTTCAAGCCGTAAGCAATGTTTTGGGCAATGTTCATGTGCGGAAACAAGGCGTAGCTCTGAAACATCATATTCACTGGGCGTTGATATGGCGGCACATTGGTCATGTCTTGACCGTCGATAATGATGCGACCACTCGTTGGCGTTTCAAATCCTGCAAGCATGCGTAGCAAGGTTGTTTTGCCACACCCCGAGGCTCCGAGAAGAGAGAAAAATTCACCGCGGTGAATATCCAAGCTGATCTCGTCGACTGCATAGGTATCGTCGAATTTTTTCGTTAATTTTTCTATGCGTACAATCGGCTCTTCTTCCGGTGCAGCCCAAGGCTGAGATGAAGTCGGTCGTGTTTGATTCATGAGATACAGGCTCTAATAATGCGTCAGTGGCAGATTTCAGAAAATACAACGTACATTATTCAATACTAAAAGCAATAAAGCCTCAGCAATCCATTCGGAGTGAGAGGCTTTGGAAAGAATAATGGGTTATTTTGCAGCCCACCTTTTATCAATAAGGTGAACTGCTAGTGCGCTTACTAATTACTTGCCAGTTTTAACACGCGTCCAAGTACGGGTCATGTTGCGAGCTTCTTTATCACTTGGTGTTTTCAGTACTAGTAACTTTTCTTGAGTTTTTTCCGATGGATATACCCCCGGATTATTGCGAACTTCTTCATCAACCAACGGCGTTGCTGCCTTGTTCGCGTTAGCGTAAGCAACATAATTGGTGATAGGTGCAATCACTTCGGGTGTCAGCAAGTAGTTAATGAACTTATTTGCTGATGCTGGGTTAGGGGCGTCGGCCGGAATTGCCATCACGTCAGTCCAAACCACGGCACCTTCTTTAGGTACGACATATTGCACAACAACACCGTTATCGGCTTCGGCCGCGCGATCACGTGCTTGTAACATATCGCCCGAATAACCGTGAGCAACACAGATATCTCCGTTCGCAAGATCGTTAATGGTTTGTGAGCTATGGAAGTAACGGATGTTTGGACGCACGGCAGCCACTGCAGCGGCAGCGGCATCGATAGCGGCTTTGCTGTAATCGTCAGTAGGCTTACCCATATAAGCATTTGCTGCTGCAAACACTTCTGTTGCATCATCCATAAGCGCAACGCCACAGCTTGAAAGCTTACTAACAATCGCTGGATCAAACACCAATGCCCACGTATCAAGCGGCATATCATCGCCAAGAATCGCTTTCACTTTGGGTTCGTTGTAGGCAATACCGGTCGTGCCCCACATGTAAGGAACTAGATATTGGTTGCCGGGATCGAGATCGCTGAGTGATTTCACAATCACAGGATCAAGATTGCCATATTTAGTGAGCGCGGCTTTATCGACTGGCTGATACAACTTGGCTTGAATGGCGCGATCAGCAAATGGACGAGCGGTCGGGAAGACCAAGTCATAACCGCTGCGGCCAGCCAACAATTTTGCTTCCAGTACTTCATTAGAATCGTAAACGTCGTAGGTTACTTTGATGCCCGTGGCTTCAGTAAAATTAGCGATGGTGTCTTCGGCAATGTAATCCGACCAATTGTAAATATGTAACTCTTCTGCGGCCATCACAGCAGGGG
>JARGOI010000330.1:1575-3473 GCA_029212275.1 Thalassolituus sp. | reverse complement strand
ATTGATTTACTGGCGATTGATTTACTGGCGATTGATTTACTGGCGATTGATTTACAGCGAATCAGTTTTCTGGTGCCATTAGGCGAACTTTGAAGCATTCAGAAGTTCGCCAAAATTTTGTAATACCCACGTAAAAGGCTGTTCATGAAAATATTCCGTCGTTACATGCACAACAACTTGCGTAATTATAATTACTTAATTGGGTGTGAACGCACCCAAGAAGCTATCGCCATAGACCCTCTTGATGGCGAACAAATGCTGCAACTCGCCCAACAACAGGGCCTAAAGATCAAGATGGTGATTAATACTCACGAACATCACGATCATATCGAAGGCAATCCGACTATTGTGGCGGCAACTGGAGCACAAGTGCTGTCCCATCAAAACGCTATGGAGCGTATTCCTAATGTCGATCGTGGCTTGCAAGCTGGCGATCTGGTGACTCTAGGCGATATACGATTGCGAGTGCTGTTCACACCTGGGCACACCCCCGTGCACCTATGTATACTTGGCTTGAGAGAGGAAAATAGCAACATGACCCAAGACGTGTTGTTTTCTGGCGACACTTTGTTTAATGCCTGCGCTGGTAATTGTTCAAAAGGTGGTGATGTAGACGATATGTACGACAGCTTTGTGTCGCAATTGATGCCGCTACCCGACGAAACCTTGTTATATCCGGGTCATGAATATATGAAAAACAACTTGGCTTTCGCGTTAAGTCGAGAACCGAGTAATCAAACCGCCAAAGACTGGCAAGCTAAAGTCGATGCTCTCACCCCTGATGACATGCCTTATATGACTCTTGGTCAAGAGCGCCAATACAATCCGTTTTTGCGTTTGCACGAAGCACGTATTATCGAAGGGTTGAAAAAAGAATATCAGAATTTAGGACAGGGCGATCGCGACGTTTTTAAAGCATTGAGAAAATTACGGGATCAATGGTAAACGCATTTAAAAAGTAAAAAAAACACGCAACCGTTATCTAACGTATTGCGTGTTTTAATGCAGAAGAATAAATCTGAGGCTCTTAGAGCGTCATATCCTTCAGTTTTTTCAGTGGTAAAACTCGTAACTTAGTCGATGCAGGCTTGGCCGCAACATCCATTGTTTCGCCTGGACGGAATGGATTTGGAACGTTTTTACGCGCCTTAGTGGCTGGCTTTTTAATTGTTTTGATTTTCAATAGGCCAGGTAAGGTAAACTCACCGACAGAACGCTTTTTGATATGACGTTCAATCAGCACATTCAATTCTTCTAGAACCGCATTAACATCTTTACGGTTAAGACCTGTATTCTCTGCAATTTCTGCCAGCATCTGAGTTTTAGTCAGCTTGTTTTGTAGTGCAGTAATTTTACGTTCTGGAGCAGGCTTAGCTGCCGTTTTTGCAGCAGCAGCTTTGGGCGCGGCTGCTTTGGTTGCAGCAGGTTTTTTTGCAGCTGGAGTTTTTGCAGCGGGTTTTTTAGTAACAGCCATTAGAGCTTCCTTATTATGGGTGAAAAGTATCATATTGCGTTGTGCAATTAATATGTGATTCTTAAGCAAAAATATAGGCTAAGCAAGACAAAAACTCTATATTTATCGGCAAAAAGTGACATTCAACTATTTTTTTTCATCAACCATGTGAAAATGTCGGTGTAACGTTCTGGAAACAAGCGTTGTAATCGATCCAAAAACTTAGCGTCTTTGCCGATTAGTATGCGTCGTTTCTTACTCATTATCCCATCTAGTATCACTTTTGCAGCTTGATCAGGTGTAGTTTTCGCTACTTTTTCAAACATACGAACTTGTTTTTCTAGACTCATTTTTTTGTTACCAATGGCCGTAATCATCCGGCCATTACGTACGATGTTGGTCTTAATGCCACCGGGGTGGACAGTGGTCACGAACACCGATGTAT
>JARGOI010000330.1:0-1475 GCA_029212275.1 Thalassolituus sp. | reverse complement strand
ACGATGTTGGTCTTAATGCCACCGGGGTGGACAGTGGTCACGAACACCGATGTATCTTTGAGTTCTTGGCGCAGTGATTCGGTAAAACCACGTACAGCAAACTTTGTAGCGTTATAGGCAGATTGTGTTGGCAATGCAATCACACCAAATATGCTCGAAATATTAACAATCGCCGACTCTGGCTGCATTTTTAACAAGGGTAAAAACGATTTAGTACCGTATACCACGCCCCAGAAGTTGATGTTCATAATCCATTCCATGTCTTCATACTTCAATTCTTCGACGGTTTCGGATACGGCAACACCTGCGTTGTTAATAATCATGTGAACAGCGCCATGATCTGCTTGAACTTGCTCGGCATATGCTTCAAAAGCATGACGATCAGAGACATCGAGTGCTTGCAAAGTTACTTTGCCCGCACCACTTAGCAAGGATACTGTTTCATGTAACGATTTTTCATTGATATCAGAAAGTGCTAAATGCGCACCGGCTTCGCTTAACTGCTGAGCTAATGATCGACCAATGCCAGAACCTGCACCGGTAACGACAACTACTTTGTTGTTATAGGATTGCATTTTGTCTCCTTAAAATAATATAAAATTTCCGTTGGATCGCTTCGTAATCGGTGTGGCGATTATATAACCCCAAGATTATAGAGTTCGCAGCACTTCTCAAGGTATAAATTCGCCGCTTTTGGGTGATTGTGAGCCGATTGTGCAGCAAGGTGAGGCATCTATAAATAATTCGTTGCTTACAACGGGGCCAAAGAAAGGCCAGAATCTCAGATTTGCTTCGGGAAGTTGTTAACGAAGGGCGGTGGATTCGCTATAATGCCCGCCTTTACGGATTTGGGTGAAGTTTACTCACCCTGATACAATTTGCATTCAGCAGAAGCTCGCTGCTTCTGCAACTGACTTACACTAGGACAACATGATGCGCACGCACTATTGTGGTGATATCAACGAAACACTGATCGAAGAAACTGTGACTTTTTGCGGATGGGTACATCGTCGTCGTGACCACGGTGGTGTGATTTTCTTAGACGTTCGCGATCGCGAAGGTTTGGTACAGGTTGTTTTCGATCCAGATACCGTCGAAGCGTTTAATATCGCAGACAGCGTGCGTTCCGAGTTTGTCATTCAAATCGTCGGTCGTGTGCGTGCTCGTCCTGAAGGCACCACGAACGCCAACATGAAAACTGGCTTGATTGAAGTGCTTGGCAAAGAAATCACGATTCTTAACAAGGCCGTGACACCGCCATTTCCGTTGGATGGATACTCAGATGTGGGCGAAGAGATTCGTCTAAAGTACCGTTATATGGATATGCGTCGTCCAGAAATGCAAGAAAAGCTGCGTTTCCGTTCGAAAGTCTCCTCGGCAGCCCGTCGCTTTTTAGAAGACAACGGCTTCCTCGATATCGAAACGCCGATTCTGACTCGTGCTACCCCAGAGGGTGCACGTGATTACCTAGTACC
>JARGOI010000329.1 GCA_029212275.1 Thalassolituus sp. | reverse complement strand
GTAATGAAGAAACCATCGACACGCTTGGTACTTTATCAGACCGTCTTAAAGATCCTGATAGCACGGTAAAAACACAACAGCCCGAATACGCAGATAATACATATCGTTCACGTAAGCCCGAAATGTTGGTGCTATTGGGAGTTTGTACTCACTTAGGCTGTGCTCCTAAATATATTGCTGAAGTCAAACCTCAGGAGTTTGATGAGAACTGGAAGGGCGGTTGGTTTTGTCCATGTCATGGTTCTCGTTTTGATTTGGCTGGTCGTGTATTCCAAGGTTCTCCTGCTGCGACTAACTTAATTGTCCCTCCGTATTCTTACGAAAGTGACAACGTGATCATTGTCGGTGTTGATGAGGAGAACGCATAATGTCTAATCGTGGTAATCCAATTCTTGGGTGGGTTAATGACCGTTTACCGGTAACTCAAGCCTACGAAAAACACATGTCCAAGTATTACGCGCCGAAGAACCTGAATTTCTGGTACTTCTTTGGTGTGTTTTCTATGTTGATGTTAGTCAACCAGATCCTTACCGGTGTTTGGCTAACCATGAACTACACCCCTAGCGCAGAAGCTGCATTCGCCTCGGTTGAATTCATCATGCGTGATGTCGAGTGGGGTTGGTTAATTCGCTATATGCATTCTACTGGTGCAACCTTCTTCTTTATCGCTATCTATCTACATATGATGCGCGCCGTGCTTTACGGTTCGTACCAGAAACCACGCGAGTTGGTGTGGATATTCGGTATGATTATATATTTGGCATTGATGGCCGAAGCCTTCATGGGTTACGTTTTGCCTTGGGGTCAGATGTCATACTGGGGTGCTCAGGTAATTATTTCGTTGTTCTCTGTATTGCCTTACGGCGATGTACTGACCGAGTGGATTCGTGGTGACTTTCTAATTTCTGGCGCGACTCTTAACCGCTTCTTTGCTCTTCACGTCGTGGCTGTGCCATTGGTGATTGTCGGCTTAGTAGTTGTGCACTTGTTGGCACTGCACGAAGTAGGTTCTAACAACCCTGACGGCGTGGATATTAAAGCTAAAAAAGATGAGCAAGGTAAGCCACTTGATGGCATTCCTTTCCATCCTTATTACAGTGTGCACGACATGGTCGGCATTGTGGTGTTCTTGTTCGTCTTTTGTACCGTCATGTTCTTCTTCCCAGAAGGCAATGGTTTTATGTTGGAGTATGCCAACTTTGAACCTGCAAACGGTCTGAAAACTCCGGCACACATTGCCCCTGTTTGGTACTTCGGTGCGTTCTACGCGATTTTGCGTGCAGTACCCGATAAGTTAGCCGGTGTTGCTTTGATGGGCGGTGCGATTGCAATTTTGTTCGTACTTCCTTGGCTGGATCGCAGTCCTGTTAGAAGCTGGCGTTATAAAGGATGGTTCAGCAGAATTTTCATCCTAGTATTCGCGGTAGCGTTTGTGATGTTGACTTGGTTAGGAACGCAGCCTGCAACAGGTATCAATACTTTGTTGGCTCAAATTGGCTCGGTCATTTATTTTTCTTTCTTCCTGTTGATGCCTATTTACAGCAAGTTAGATAAAACTAAACCTGTCCCCGAACGCGTTACTGGAGGCCATTAAGATGAGTTTGAGAATGAAGAAATTATTCGCTCTTGTTGCTTTATGCCTTCCAATGACAGTTTTTGCTGCAGGGGCTGGGATCGAACTTGACGAGCACCGTACTGACTTGCGTGACACTGCTTCTTTGCAGCGTGGCGCGCAAACATTTGTTAACTATTGCATGGGCTGTCACTCGCTAAAACATTCACGTTATAACCGTGTTGCTAGCGATTTGGGTATTCCTGAAGAGTTAATGATGGATAACCTAGTGTTTGCTGATAAGAGCTTCGGTGATTTGATGACCATTGCTATGGATCCAGTGGATGCTAAAACTTGGTTCGGCGTTGCGCCACCCGATTTAACCTTGGTAGCACGCGTACGTCGTCCAGATTGGTTGTACACTTATTTGCGTACTTTCTACGAAGATCCTACTCGCCCTTACGGTGTGAACAACCTTGCTTTTCCACAGGTAGGCATGCCTCACGTGTTGGCTGACTTGCAAGGTCGTCAGGTGATTGGTACGGCACAAGTGGCCGTTGGTAAAGATCCACTGACTAATCAAGACATCATGGAAGAACAAGACCACGTATTGTATATCGCGGAAGAAGGTCAATTGACCGAAGCCGAATACGATAAATTGGTTTATGACCTTGTTAATTTCTTGGTATATGTTGCCGAACCCATTGCACTCGAACGCGAGCGTCTTGGTTTTTGGGTTCTGCTATTCCTAGCCTTCTTCTTTATTCCGGTTTACTTCATGAATAAAGAATTCTGGCGCGACGTTAAATAACGTATTCGCTGTTGGTATTTTCAAGCTCAGTCACTCAGTGGCTGGGCTCTATTTGTTAAATAAGAGAGGAAACTATGGGAGTTGTAGCTAAGCGCTCTTCCATGACGTTCTTATCCGATGCTGCTGATCACTACAGCCATCGTGTGCGTATCGTTTTGGCCGAAAAAGGTGTGACTGTCGAGATTCACGACATCGATCCAGATAACAAGCCAGAAGATCTAGCAACGCTAAATCCATACAACAGCCTACCAACATTGGTTGATCGTGAATTAGTGTTGTATGAACCCAATGTGATGATGGAATACCTCGATGAGCGTTTCCCGCACCCACCTTTGTTGCCAGTGTATCCAGTAGCACGTGCTCAAAGCCGTTTGTGGATTCATCGTATCGAACGTGACTGGTGTTCTTTGGTAAGTATTATTTTAACTGGTAAGCCAAAAGAAGCAGAAAAAGCACGTAAAGAACTGACTGATGGTTTGATTACCACGGCACCAATTTTTGCTGAGATGCCGTATTTCATGAGCGAAGATTTTTCTATCGTGGATTGCTGTGTAGGCCCTATTTTATGGCGCTTACCGGTACTTGGTATCGAATTACCAGAAAAGCAGTGCAAGCCTCTGATGCAATACATGGAACGCTTGTTCGAACGTGAAGCTTTCCAGGCATCGCTTTCTGAAGCTGAAAGAGAGATGCGTGACTGATGTCTGAACGGATGACTCCGAGCCGTCCATATATGATGAAGGCGTTGCATGAGTGGATACTCGATAATAAGTGCACGCCTTATCTTTTGGTCGATGCCAGCTTACCCGCTGTGCAGGTACCGCAAGATTATATTAATAATGGGCAGATCGTTTTAAATATCAATCCCAGTGCTATTCATGGATTGCTTATTGATCAGCAGGGGGTCTCTTTCAGTGCTCGCTTTGGCGGCGTACCAATGGAGATCTTTGTGCCTTTGGTGGCTGTTATGGCTATTTATGCCAAGGAGAACGGCGAAGGTATGGTGTTTGGTTCCGAACCTGGTTCACCAGATCCGGATGAGCCACCCCCGCCTAACAAAGAGCCCGCACCTTCGAATAATGGGCGACCTTCGTTGAAGGTTGTTAAATAGTCGTTAAAAAA
>JARGOI010000328.1 GCA_029212275.1 Thalassolituus sp. | reverse complement strand
ATTGAACCAAAATCCATCGGTGTGGGTCAGTATCAGCACGATGTGAATCAAAGTCAGCTGGCGCGCTCGCTCGATGCCGTGGTGGAAGATTGTGTGAACTCGGTGGGTGTCGATTTAAACATGGCATCGGTGCCCTTGTTGACGAGAGTGTCGGGTTTGAACACGACGTTGGCGAATAATATCGTGGCTTTCCGCGATAGCCACGGTGCGTTTAAGTCGCGCAAAGATATTTTGAAAGTGCCTCGTTTGGGCGATAAAACCTTCGAACAAGCCGCGGGTTTTTTACGCATTATGAACGGCAGTAATCCGTTGGATGCGTCTGCGGTACACCCTGAGTCTTATCCTGTGGTGGAAGCGATTGCGCATCGATTCTCCCGCGATGTTGCCAGTTTGGTGGGCGACAGTGCCTTGCTAAAATCGGTCAATGCGGCCGACTTTAGCAGCACAGGTGTTGGTGCTATCACTCTGAAAGACATCGTGACTGAGCTGGAAAAACCCGGCCGAGATCCTCGTCCAGAGTTTAAATTTGCCTCGTTTAAAGATGGCGTGGAAGAAATCAAAGACCTGCAACCGGGAATGATTCTGGAAGGCGTCATTACCAACGTCGCTGCGTTTGGTGCCTTTGTGGATGTGGGCGTACACCAAGATGGCTTGGTGCATATTTCGGCGCTGTCAGACACCTTTGTGAAGGACCCGCGTGATGTGGTGAAAGCCGGTGACATCATCAAAGTCAAAGTGATGGAAATAGACATCTCACGCAAACGCATTGGCTTATCCATGCGTTTGACTGACGATCCTACTAATGCAGTTGAACGTGGTGGTAGCGCATCTGGAGCGAGAAACGAGACGCGCAATGGCGGTGCGCAACGATCTCGCAATAACAACGCGCGTGCGTCAACCCCAGAGCCCAATAGTGCAATGGCCGGAGCCTTGGCGGCGGCTTTTGCCAAAGCGAAAAAATAGTTTCGCTCAATAGTCGTTATCGACGTAATTTTTACGCTACTGATTATAGGTAGCAATCGTGGGTAAAAGATTAGGAAGGGGCAAGATTTGCCCCTATAATCAGCCCCAATTTTTGGCTTTGAGGTGTTTGTGACAACTTCTGACTCTCTTTATCAATCTCGCCTTGCGATGTTGTCACAGTCGGCAAACTTGCCTTTACTAACGCGCTTACAGCGTGGCATCGAAAAAGAAGGACTGCGCTGTCAGCCAGACGGAATGATTGCCCAGACTCGTCATCCACTCGGTTTAGGTTCGGCGCTGACCCATCCATCGATTACCACCGACTATTCAGAATCTCTGCTCGAATTTATTACGCCGGTATTTACCAGTGCTCATGAAGCCTTGGCGTATTTAGATGTCGCCCATCGTTTTGCCTACACCGAATTAAACGACGAATTGATTTGGCCAGCCTCAATGCCGTGTATTTTAAACGGTGAGATGAGCGTACCGATTGCCGAATACGGCAGTTCTAATTTGGGCAAACTCAAGCACGTTTATCGTCATGGTTTATGGCATCGCTACGGTCGTATCATGCAGTGTATTTCTGGTATTCATTACAACTTTTCGTTGCCAGATGACTTGCTCAATGCGTTGGCGCAAGCCGATGGTCTCGACAAAGCCGATGCCGACTATGGCTCAACTATTTATCTGCGTTTAATTCGTAATTTTCAGCGTCACAGTTGGCTGTTGATGTATTTGTTTGGTGCCTCTCCGGCGGTGTGCGAAACCTTTTTGGAAGGTGAAGAACACGATTTAGAACGTCTACATAAACACACTCTCTACGGTCCCTATGCAACGTCGCTGCGAATGAGTGATTTGGGCTACCAGAACAATGCGCAATCCGACTTGATGGTTTGTCATAACTCACTCGAACGTTACGTCACTACATTGACTAAAGCGTTAGCGATTAATGTTCCGGCTTACGAAGAGATTGGTGTTCAGGGTGAGGATGGCGAATACAAACAACTGAATACGCACTTACTGCAAATTGAAAACGAGTACTACAGCAATATTCGTCCTAAGCGCATTGGCTTGCCCGGTGAAAAACCGCTGCAGTCGTTGGCGCGTGCGGGTATTCAATACATTGAGGTGCGCTGTACTGATGTGAATCCTTTATTGCCAGTCGGGATCGATATTCCACAAATGCACTTTATGGATATCTTTTTAACCTGGTGTGCGATCACCGACAGTCCTGAAATAGACGAAGAGGAATACCATCGTATCCGCCGCAATTATACCAAAGCGGTGAACGAGGGTCGTCGTCCTGAGTTGACACTGGAGCGGGGACAAGAAGAGGTGACTCTCACTCAGTGGGGCTTGGACATCGTTGAATCATTGCGTGACTTAGCCCAGCTTCTGGACACGGCCAATGGTCATTGTTTCCACGTCGACACGCTTAATCAGCAACGTCTGAAATTGGCCGACAGTTCACTGACGCCGTCGGCCAAGTTACTGCGTGAAATGCAAGAAAGCGGCAAAGAATTTGCCACCCTTACCCTCGAACAAGCAAAGCAGCATCGCCGTGTATTAAGTGAGCCTCTGGCCGCTGATCTTCGCGATCTTTGGCGTATTACTGCGTCCAAAAGCCGCGACGAGCAATTGGCGATGGAAACCGATGACGTGTTGCCTTTTGCCGATTATCTAGCGAGTTTCCTACAGCGCTAACATCAATATATTTCTTACATAATAGGAGCTAGTGAACGTTGCTAGCTCTGTTTTATCTGGGTCTGTGTTATCTAGCCCTGAACAACGAAGTTATTAAAATACAAATCGTCAACGCACGGAGCTTCTTCTAACCGTATCATTAAAGCTTGGACATCCTCTAACGCTTTGCGTCTAAGGGCTTCGCGTCCCTGTGGTGTATTCATGGTTTCAGGATCTTGCGCACTGAATAATAAAACCAAATTATTGCGGATATAAGGTTCGTGATAAGTGACTTTCTCTGTGGCTTCAATGCTCGTCATTTTTAATGAAATGGACGTGCGAATAAACTTAAGTCGACCACTGTCGCCATAATTGACGACAAAATCAGGCTCGAAGGTAATGTATTTAACGACCGCTCCGGAGGCTTCTTCTTCTGAGCTAACATTAGGAATCCAACTGGCCGTGATCATGAGTAGTAATAGCGACCACAGTGTGGAAGTTTTCGCTCGGCTGGGTAAAAATTTCATTAACGGCTCCTATCATATCTCCACTCGAATAGCGTCATTCGCATCACGCTAGTATCAAGTTCTGTAAAAAAAATTCACTAAAGGAAAGCTTAGCAGCTTATGCGTAACCTGCTGCTGAGCTTGTGGTAATATCAGCCTTCCATATTGGGATAATTATCCATGAACTCGCTTTCTCTATGGCTTCGGTCATTTATTTCGCCACAAGCCCTGTCTTTTGGTTATTTACTGGGATTTATTTTCTGTGGCTGTCTGTTGGGCGCGGCTTATTATTATGAATACGCGCAATATCTAGATCCTTGCCCCTTGTGCATTGTGCAACGAAT
>JARGOI010000327.1 GCA_029212275.1 Thalassolituus sp. | reverse complement strand
GATCGTGTGGTGGATATTTTCGACGCGGGTCCACTGATGCTTGCAAACATCAATAATATCCGCAGTATTCAAGCAACGCGTCATGCCAATGGCGCCTTGATGCGTCAACAAGATTTAGCCTTTGCAAAGAGTAAGATGATCATTACCAATGGTCACTGGCATGATTTCCGTGTGATTTGTAGCGCAGCGGTCGCCGAAGGATCAGAATTAATGTTAAACGCAGAATCTCTGAATGCTCTGGCTTTAGAATCACAACAGACCCTCGCCTACATGCCCGAATAATGTAATGCATAAGTAATTTGATTCCAGCAAAATCTAACCAACCCATACGAAATTCGAATAGGTAATGTTATGCCTTCGATTGAAGTTAACTTCGACGGATTAATTGGCCCGACTCATCATTACGGCGGGTTGGCCAGCGGCAATTTGGCGTCGCATCGCAATGCGTTATCTATTTCTAGTCCTAAGCAAGCAGCACTGCAAGGCCTAGAAAAAATGCGTACGTTAATTAATTTAGGCTATGTGCAAGGGTTTATTCCGCCGCAAATGCGCCCCGATTTAACCGTCTTACGGCAGCTTGGTTTTAACGGTAGTGATCAAGAAGTATTGCAGAGAACCATTACCGAAACACCGCAGTTATTGTCCATGGTCTATTCGGCTTCCAGCATGTGGGCGGCCAATGCCGCGACGGTCACACCTTCCACCGATAGCCTTGATGGTCGCGTCCATTTTACCCCAGCCAATTTACTTACCAGCGCGCACCGTTCGATTGAGCACACGCAAACACAGCGTGCACTGAACGCTATATTCGCAGACGTAAATTACTTTGCTGTTCATCCTGCCTTGCCGCCGATAAACCGGTTTGCCGATGAAGGCGCCGCCAATCATACGCGCTTGTGCACGTCTTACGACGATGAAGGCGTTGGTTTATTTGTTTATGGCCGCGATGCCAATACCAACCTAACGGCATTAACCTTTCCCGCGCGCCAAACCCGTGAAGCCAGCGCCGCCATTGCCCGTCAACATGGCGTGCGTAGAGCTGTGTATTTACAACAGAGCAGCGTGGCGATTAATGCAGGGGCTTTTCACAATGACGTCGTTGCCGTTGGTAATGGCCCAGTGCTGTTTTTTCATGAAGATGCGTATGAGCATGCATCACTCAAGCAAGCATTACACGAGCTAACACAAGAATTACCGCTAAAAACCATCTGCGTGAGCGCCAGCCAAGTAAGCTTAGAAAATGCCATCAGCAGCTATTTATTTAATAGCCAACTACTGGCATCGCCCCAAGGCGATATGGATAACATGTGCTTAATCGCGCCGACCGAGTGCGAAGATAATCCGCAAGTCCGTGCTTATTTGGCAGCGTTAGTGGAAGACAAAAGCCAGCCGATACGCCATGTGCATTTTATTAACGTGCGCGAAAGTATGAGTAATGGTGGCGGCCCAGCATGTTTGCGCCTGCGGGTTGCGTTAACGCCCGAAGAACTTGCTGCTGTGAATCCTGCTTTCCTACTCGACAATCATGGTGTGGATGTATTGCAGGATTGGGTTAACCGTCATTACCGCGAACATTTAGCCCCCGCAGATTTGGCTGATCCAGCATTGTATGAAGAATCGCACAAGGCACTAACCGAACTGAGTGAGCTGTTAAAAGCGGAACTTTATTGACCTTCGCGGCTAATATATTTGAAGCGATTAACGCGTAATTCGAGTAAGCGGAAAAGACCAATCAATACCGCAGCAATCACTAAATACATCATCCCTGCAGCAAAGAATATTTCTAATGGCGTATAGGTACGGGCGATAATGGTACGCGCCATGCCGGTAATATCGAGCAGAGTAATGGTTGATGCCAAGGCGCTGCTTTTCAGCATCAGTAGAAATTCATTACTGTAGGCCGGTAACACCATACCGAATGCGCGCGGTAAAATAACCGTACGAATTTTCATTAGCGGACTCATTCCCAAGGCATCGGCGACTTCCAATTCTCCCTTAGGAACCGACTGAATTGCTCCGCGCAACAACTCGGCGCTGTAGGCCGAGGTGTTCAAAGTAAAAGCAATAATCGCACACCAATAAGGTTCTTTTAATACCGGCCAGAGGAAAGAATCTTTAATCCAATCGAACTGCGAGGCGCCGTAATAAATCAAAAAAATTTGCACCAACAACGGAGTGCCACGAAAGAAAAAAATATAACCGTAAACAAGGGCTTTTAAAAAGGTAATATTGGACGCTCGAATAAACGCCAATGGCACGGCGAACAATATGCCTAAAATGCCACTGACACCGACTAACTCCAGCGTTAACCACGCGCCTTCCAGCAAGCGCGGCAGGTATTCCCAGATAACACTCCAATTCCAACTCATGCCTTGGCCCTACGCATTTCGGGTTTACTTAATTTCTCTAACCAAGCACTGATCCCAGTAGCGATCAGTGTGAGAAGTAAATATAAAATGGCAGCCGCCAAGTAGAAATCAAAGGGTTGTTTGGTCGATGCCGAGCCCACCGCCGCTTGACGCATCAATTCATTCAGCCCAATGACGGACACTAATGCAGTGTCCTTAAGTAATACCTGAAACAAATTACCCAAACCCGGAATCGCTAAACGCCAAATCTGTGGAACAATGATGCGGAAAAAAGTCTGACGCGGAGATAAGCCCATGGCTTGGGCTGACTCCCACTGCCCTTTGGGTATTTCTAATAACGCCATCCGAAATACTTCGGTTGAATAGGCGCCAAAAGCAATGGCAAGTGCGGTAACACCGGCAGCGAAGGCATTTACCTCAATGTACCCTTCATACCCCCAAAAACTGCTGATCCACATCAGAAATTGGGCACCACCGAAATAAATGGTCAGTACTAAAAGTAATTCAGGAATACCACGCACGATAGTGGTATATAAGGTAGCAGGAACGTACAGAAATGGTGACGACGATAACTTGGCTAGCGCACCGACAATGCCGATGATCAAGCCCAGTACCAAACTGCACAGGGCGATTTCGACAGTGACCCATGCACCGCTCAATAATAAATGACCGAAGCCTTCTAAATCCATTAGACGTTAACCATTAGCGTTCATTTTCCGTCTAATTATTAAAATTTTCATTAGAAAGAAACCTTCATAGTCATTATTGTTCGCTGCATAGGATCGTTTAAAAAATTAATAAATACTGAATGGAAAGTATTTTTTATTAATTTCTTCGTAGGTGCCGTCTGCAACAATCGCAGTTAGCGCTTTGTTAAAGCGTTCTTTTAATTTATCGCCTTTACGAACCGCAATACCAATTTCATCGTCGATGGCTAAATCATCGCCTTTAAATTCGAAAGCCTGACCATCTTCAGTTTCTAACCAATCGTAGGCTGGAAATTTATCTGACAATATGGCGTCCAAGCGACCAGCCACCAAATCTAAATAGGCATTGTCTTGGGTGTCATAAAGTTTTACTGATACAACGTCGCTGTAGGTATCTTCTAACGTTTGACCAGCAATCGTGGCGCGCTGTG
>JARGOI010000326.1 GCA_029212275.1 Thalassolituus sp. | reverse complement strand
TCTTATTCGCCATCACTTCGGCAATCGGTGTCGCAATGGTGGTCGCCAACGGCGAATAGGTGAATTCTTTATAAATTCGCTCGGTAAGATCAGCCACCGCAGACAGTAATGGACGATCATCGGTAAACAAATCTTGTGCGTAAGCTCGTAGCTCATTCCCGGCACGAATCATCGATGAATCAATTAAATATTCCCGCGCGAGTATTACATCTTCCACTTTTAGAGATTGCATCTGACGCCGCGCTTCTGCGCAGGTTCGCCCCAAATCCAAATTATCTTCACCAATTTGTGCATGGGTTTCGACATCGGTTGTTGCGGTAATGATTAAGTTTTTGTGTGGCGCTTGTATCTCAAAATGATAAGCCGTATTACCAAAGTAATCTTCTCGCTGGGAGCTACTGGCCACCACAGGATCAATATCAATGCGACTGCTATGACAGGTCTGACGACGGGTCGTACGCGGTATCATGTGCGCTAAGTTGTAACAATGCGATACGCGATTGGCATATTTATACGAGGTAATGTGACGTATACGATAACGCATGTCAGTTGTTCTCCCACTGACTTGAAACCAACTGCTGTGAGTGCTCGCGATGATCGAAGTAACGGTCGCTCAAGAGGTCGCTTGCTTCCATCAAGGCTGTATTTAATTGCTTCATCACGCTGCTCAATTGCTCGCGCTCACCTTCGCCATTGTCTGCGCACAAGGTCTTCAACGACGTTAAACGTATTTGCGTGGTGGCATCCACCAACACACGCTCAGCCGGAGGTAGCTCATGCAGATAACGACTGCCTTTAGGCAATTTACGAATTTGCAGCAACATTTGATCTAATTGATAAATAATTGCGCGAGGGTTATCCGGATCGAGTAATGCCATATCTAAGGCAGTCTGAACCGAAGTACGTGCACCATAGCGACGGCGATAACTAATTAGACCTTCCATCGACTGCAGCAACGCTTCCGTCAATCGTGCTTGCTCGAAATTACCAACAACAGGAGTAAGCAAACAAGACACCAGTTCTGCGCTTTGCGCAGCGCGTTCGATGCGACGTCCCAACTCCATAAAGCGCCAACCATAGCCGCGTGTCATGCTCTCATGATTAAGCCCAGAAAGTGCCATCAGGGCCGTTACCAAAGGATCGAGTACTTCATCTGGGGTACGGATATCCTTGCGCTGTTCCTGACTAAGTTCAGGAATAAGATCACGAATATCGTTGATGACTCGATACGTATCTGAGGACAACAGCTCTTTCGCTTCGTCAGCGCAGAACAGTAAGCTGGTGAGCATACCACTGATTGCTTGTGGCGCAGGGCCTGTTCGCAACAGCTTGCCCATCTCTTGATCATTGATCGGCAATGCTCCCGTGACGGTGGAAGTGACATCCGCAACGGCTTGCATTAAATAAGTGCGAATGACTGGGGTTAACGGTTCTTCGCCGTTTAACAAACGATAGCTGGTTCGAAGGATACGTAGTGAGGCTTCGGCACGTTCGGCATAACGGCCCATCCAGTAGAGATTTTCGAGCACACGACTGGGCAAATTAATCAGCTCAGTTTCGCGTGCAGGCTTATCATCACTGACCGGTAAGTTGGTCGTCGCGCGCTCAGGTTCAGACGCAACAATCCAGGTGTCTTTACTTACCGCACCGGCTTGGCTGGAGATTAAAAAGGATTGCTCGTCCATGCCCACACGAGTCAAACCACCAGGCATCACGCTATAAGAGCTTGTACCCGCAACGGCAAAGCTACGTAAAATCGCGGGTCTTGGTTTGAGTTTATTGCCATCAAACGTAGGTAAATAACTGGCTGGCAATATGGGTTGAGCAACAAAATTTTCTGGGTGACGCTTTATCTCATCACGTAATTGAGCCAATACCTCAGCCGTAGATGAAGGGCCAGAAGTGCTGATTTGACCTGGTTTACGATTAATAGGCTTAATGACCAAAGAATCCATATTATCAAGAACGTATTTGCGGTCAGTGCTATCACCACACCAGTAATTGGTGACCGATTTTAACCGTAGCTCTCGACCGACCAAGGCTTTGGAAATAGCGGGCATGTACTTCATCAATACCGGATTTTCGAGCACGCCAGAACCGAGCGGATTGGCCACCACCAAATTACCTGCACGAATCACTTCCAACATTCCAGCAACGCCTAAACGTGAATCACTGCGCAGCTCTACCGGATCACAAAACCAATCGTCGACACGACGCCATAGCACGTCAACGCGGTTAAGACCGTCGAGCGACTTCATCCACAAGTAGCCATTACGTACCAATAAATCGTCGCTTTGGACTAAGTAAAAACCTAAATAATTGGCTAAATAAGCGTGTTCAAAATAGGATTCGTTGCGCGGCCCGGGCGTCAAAATAGCAACCCGGGGATTGGCTTGCGATGGGCATAGACCAATTAATTTGGCCCGCAGCTGCTGGAAATATCCTGCTAAACGGTGCACGTGACTGTCGCGAAATAGACTTGGCATAACACGTGACATCACCGTACGATTTTCTAGAGCATAGCCTGCGCCGCTGGGTGCTTGCGTACGATCGGCAAGCACGCACATTTCACCGCTCGGCATGCGAATCATATCAACAGAATGAATAATCAGTTCGTGTTCACCGGGCATACGGATGCCGTGACAAGCACGTAAAAATCCACGAAACGAAAATAATACTTCTGAAGGAATGACACCGGTACGCACTAAATGACGTGGTCCATAAAGATCACGCAGTAGTAAATTCAGAACTTCTGCGCGCTCTAGCAATCCGCTTTCGACATCACCCCACTGCTCGCTGCTGATGACATGAGGCACCATGTCCAAGCCCCAGATACGACCGGGGGTAGACTCTTGGTCACTGTATACATTGTAGGTAGCACCGTCATCGCGCAACAGACGCAAAATTTTAGCTTGTCGTTCGGTCAATGCCTCGCCTGGCATGGCTGCCAAGCTATCTAAAATATATTGCCAATGCTGCAGTAGCTTACCGTCCGCGTCACGCACGACATCACCGCCACCAGGAACAGGTGGATATTCTAAATTCACAGTTTGAGATTGACTTTGATTTGCGTTAATCATGATTTTCGTCGACAGGCATCCGGTTACGTATTATGGCAGATTGCTAGAGATTTATGGCATTTTGTCGGAAAAATCTCACAAATACATTGCTCAGTATAGCTCCTAAATTGAAATTTCCTGCCTATCAATGCCGTTCTCTATACAGCACTCAATGCCAACCCAGAAACAAAAGCAGCATCTAAAAGATGCTGCTTTTGTATTAGATAAACCAAAGAATCAAACGACTGGGCGGTTAGCCCAGCGTTTTGTTCCTAGTATTTAGGTTGCGTACGTAAATCCAATGTCAGTGGATACTCATCGTAGGATTCCTCTGCAGGCGGCGCCATAGGGCGAGGGTCTGTGTGCGGGAAGAACTGACGCAGAGCATCAATATCTGGACGCGGAGAGTAAGGCCCCTGAGTATGAGACAGGTTATTGAATCGATTGCCTCGACGTG
>JARGOI010000007.1:18490-22357 GCA_029212275.1 Thalassolituus sp. | reverse complement strand
TTGCCAGTTTGTCAGACAGTGTTTTGTCCTACAAAGGCTTGATGATGCCAGTCGATCTCCCTAACTTCTATTTAGATTTAGGTGACGAACGCTTGGAAACCGCTATTTGCGTATTCCATCAACGCTTTTCTACCAATACCGCACCGCGCTGGCCACTTGCCCAGCCATTCCGTATGCTCGCGCACAATGGTGAAATTAATACCATTCGCGGTAATCGCAATTGGGCTAATGCGCGTACAAGTAAGTTTGCCAGTAAATTATTACCAAATTTGGAAGATATCTCTCCAGTAGTGAATACTACCGGCTCAGACTCCTCCTCAATGGATAACATGCTCGAATTATTATCTATGGGCGGCATGAACTTATTCCGTGCCATCCGTATGATGATTCCCCCAGCATGGCAAAATGTTGAAACCATGGATTCCGATCTTCGTGCTTTTTATGAGTACAACTCGATGCACATGGAGCCCTGGGACGGTCCGGCTGGTTTAGTAATTACCGACGGTCGCTATGCTGTCTGCGGTCTTGATCGCAATGGTTTGCGTCCTTCTCGTTGGGTCATTACCAAAAATGATTTTATTACTGTGGCATCCGAGGTGGGTGTGCACGGCTATAAGCCAGAAGATGTGGTTGCCAAAGGTCGTGTTGGGCCGGGTGAGATCCTCGCGATCGATACCCAAGAAGGCAAACTGTTGCATACCGATGATATTGATAAGCAGCTGAAATCTGCCAACCCATATAAGAAATGGTTGAAAGAGCATGCGATTCGCATCGAAAGCCGTTTGCAATTGGAGAAGGTAGAAGGTCAAACCAGTTTGTCTGGGGATATACTTAATACCCATCAGAAACTGCATTTAGTTAGTCGTGAAGAGCGCGATCAAGTGTTGCGCCCTATGGCTGAAGACGGTCAAGAAGCCACCGGTTCTATGGGTGACGATACACCGATGGCGGTATTGTCTCAGCGCGTCCGTCATGTTGCTGATTACTTCCGTCAAATGTTTGCACAGGTAACTAACCCACCAATCGATCCACTGCGTGAATCGATTGTGATGTCATTAGAGACATGTATCGGTGCCGAGAAAAACGTGTTTGAAGAAAATGCAGATCATGCGCATCGCGTGATTTTGACATCTCCTTTATTGTCCCCTTTAAAGTTTATTGGTTTAAAAGATACGGGTCGTGACGAATTCCGTCATATCACCTTACCAATGTCTTATGCGGCGGAGTTGCCACTGCGCGATGCGATTGTTGCCTTAGCGGATAAGGCTGAAGCAGCTATTCGCGATGGCAACGTTATCTTGATTTTGAGCGACCGCGACGTTAAAGAAGACCAACAGATCATTCCAGCTCACATGGCCACAGGTGCGGTGCATCATCGCCTTAGCCAAAAAGGGCTGCGTACCAATGGTAATATTATTGTTGATACCGGCGCCGCACGCGATCCACATCAATTTGCGGTCTTATTGGGCTTTGGTGCAACCGCCGTTTATCCTTGGCTAGCATACGATATCCTCAACGACATGCATCGCACCGGAGAGATTCTGGGCGACCCGTTGAAATCGCATCAGAATTTCCGCAAGGCCATCAGTAAAGGCCTGTTAAAAGTAATGTCGAAAATGGGTATCTCGACCATCACATCGTATCGTGGATCGCAGTTGTTCGAAGCGGTTGGTTTGGATTCCGATGTGGTCGATTTATGTTTCTGTGGCGTCACAAGTCGCATTCAGGGCGCGGGCTTCAATGACTTCGACGAAGATTTGCAGCTAGTACGCAAAAACGCTTGGAAAAATCGCAAGCCACTAGATCAGGGTGGTTTGCTGAAATATGTCCACGGTGGCGAATATCACGCGTATAACCCAGACGTCGTTAAAAATATTCAAGAAGCGGTGCAGACCAACAATCAAGCTGCGTACAACCGGTTTGCTGATTTGGTGAACCAACGTCCAGTGGCCACTATTCGTGATATGTTGAGTTTCCGCAAAGATATTCAACCGATTGATATCAGCGAAGTAGAGCCAGCAGAATCTTTATATTTGCGTTTCGATACGGCCGCCATGTCTCTGGGTGCTCTATCACCAGAAGCTCATGAAGCATTAGCGATGGCGATGAACGAACTCGGTGGGCGTTCAAACTCCGGCGAAGGCGGTGAAGATCCACTTCGTTATGGCACCATTCGAAATTCCAAGATTAAGCAGATTGCGTCAGGTCGCTTTGGTGTGACACCGCATTACTTATCCAGTGCTCAAGTTCTGCAAATTAAGGTTGCGCAGGGCGCTAAGCCCGGTGAAGGTGGGCAGCTGCCTGGTGGTAAGGTTAACGCTTTGATTGCGACCTTGCGTTACTCGGTTCCAGGGGTAACCTTGATTTCGCCTCCTCCTCATCACGATATTTATTCTATCGAAGATTTGGCGCAGTTGATCTACGACCTAAAACAGGTCAATCCAAGTGCATTGGTTTCGGTCAAATTGGTTTCCGAGCCAGGCGTTGGTACGATTGCTGCGGGTGTGGCGAAAGCCTACGCCGACCTGATCACCATTTCTGGCTACGATGGTGGTACGGCCGCGTCACCACTGACTTCAATTAAATATGCTGGCTCTCCCTGGGAGCTGGGCTTGGCCGAAGCGCATCAAGCGCTGCGTGCCAATGACCTTCGTGGCAATGTTCGTGTACAAACTGACGGCGGGTTAAAGTCCGGTTTGGATGTGGTAAAGGCCGCTATTTTGGGGGCTGAATCGTTCGGCTTTGGTACCATGCCCATGGTGGCCGTTGGTTGCAAATACTTACGCATATGTCACTTGAACAATTGTGCGACGGGTGTGGCTACGCAAAACGAAGATCTACGCGATGATCATTACATCGGCACCAAAGACATGGTGATCAATTACTTCCGCTTTGTGGCCGAAGAAGTGCGTGGTTGGATGGCTAAGCTAGGCGTACGCACCATCGAAGAATTGGTTGGTCGTACCGATTTGCTGACCGTGATTGAAGGCAATACCAGCAAACAACGTCATCTTGATCTTAGTCCATTACTGAATAATGACGCGATTCCAGCTTCCAAGCCGCATACCGTGAAGCTAGAGCGAAATAAGCCATATGATCAAGGCTTGTTGGCTGAGCGCATGGTTGAAGAAACCTTGTCTGCGATTGAAAGCAAATTTGGTGGCGAATTTAGTTTCCGCATCACCAACTGCGATCGTTCTATCGGTGCGCGTTTGTCGGGTGAAATCGCTAAACGCTATGGCAACCAAGGCATGGCATCTGCTCCGATTCGTTTAAACTTAACCGGTATCGCTGGTCAGTCGTTTGGTGTTTGGAACGCAGGCGGTCTCGAAATGGTATTGGAAGGTGATGCCAACGATTATGTAGGTAAAGGCATGACCGGCGGTAAATTGGTCATCTATCCACCGAAAGGTTCAACGTTCAAATCCAATGAAAGTGCCATTGTTGGTAACACCTGTTTATACGGTGCGACTGGCGGTAAATTATTAGCCGCTGGTGGTGCTGGTGAGCGCTTCGGTGTGCGTAACTCAGGTGCTCATGCGGTTATCGAAAGTTCTGGCGATCACTGCTGTGAATATATGACTGGCGGTATGATTTGTGTTCTCGGTAATACCGGTTATAACTTCGGTGCAGGCATGACCGGTGGTTTTGCCTACGTATTGGATTTGAGTCGAACCTTTGTTGATAAATACAACCACGAGTTGGTAGATATCCATCGCATCAGCAACGAATCTATGGAAGGTCACCGCAATCATTTGCGTGGCGTAATCCGTGAGTTTGTCGAAGAGACTGGCAGCGCTTGGGGTCAACAAATTTTAGATGATTTCGATGGATTCATTGGCAAGTTCTGGCTAGTTAAGCCTAAAG
>JARGOI010000007.1:0-18390 GCA_029212275.1 Thalassolituus sp. | reverse complement strand
ATTTTAGATGATTTCGATGGATTCATTGGCAAGTTCTGGCTAGTTAAGCCTAAAGCGGCCGATTTACAACAATTGCTGAATAACACCCGAGCTCGTCCTGAGTAATCGGTACAGGATGAGAGAGAGAGGTTTGAGATGACACAACGTCTGAACAATAGTTTTCAGTTCGTGGATGTGGGCCGACAAGACCCTAAGAAAAAATCAATCGGCGTCCGAAAAACGCAGTTTGTGGAAATTTATCAACCATTCAACCAAGATCAGGTAAACGATCAGTCACACCGTTGTTTGGAGTGTGGCAATCCTTACTGTGAATGGAAGTGCCCAGTGCACAACTACATTCCTAATTGGTTGAAATTGGCCAGTGAAGGCAACCTTTTTGAAGCGGTTGAGTTAAGTCATGAGACCAACACTCTGCCTGAGGTTTGTGGTCGTGTGTGCCCACAAGATCGCTTGTGTGAAGGCGCTTGTACGCTTAATGATGGCTTTGGTGCGGTGACCATTGGTAACGTTGAAAAATACATTACCGATACCGCATTTGCCATGGGCTGGCGTCCAGATATGTCAAAGGTAGTACCTACTGGAAAGCGTGTTGCTATTATTGGTGCTGGCCCTGCTGGTTTGGGTGCGGCCGATGTATTAGTCCGCAATGGTGTGACGCCTGTCGTTTTTGATAAATACCCAGAAATCGGTGGTTTGCTGACCTTCGGTATTCCTGAGTTCAAACTCGAAAAAAGTGTTATGTCGAACCGTCGTGAAGTATTCGAAGGCATGGGCGTGGAATTTCGCTTGAGTACCGAAGTGGGCAAAGACGTTCAGTTTCAAGACATCGTCCACGAGTTTGATGCTGTGTTCTTGGGCATGGGTACCTATACCTATATGAAAGGTGGTTTCCCTGGTGAAGATTTACCTGGCGTTCATGATGCGCTGGATTTTCTTATCTCTAACGTCAATCGCAATCTTGGCTTTGAAAAAAATCTAGACGATTTCGTTAGTATGAAAGGCAAGCGTGTCGTGGTCTTGGGTGGTGGTGATACTGCCATGGACTGTAACCGTACCTCCATTCGTCAAACGGCTAAGTCAGTGACATGTGCCTATCGTCGTGACGAAGAGAACATGCCCGGTTCACGTCGTGAAGTGACTAATGCGCGTGAAGAAGGTGTTAAATTCTTATTTAATCGCCAGCCTGTCGCGATTGTCGGTGAAGACAAAGTCGAAGGCGTTAAGGTGGTGACGACACGCATGGGCGAACCCGATGAAAAAGGTCGTCGTCGTCCTGAAGTGATCGAAGGTTCGGAAGAAATTTTGCCAGCGGATGCAGTTTTGGTTGCGTTTGGTTTCCGTCCTAGTCCTGCACCTTGGTTTAAAGACTTTGGCATCGAGCTAAACAGCTGGGATGGTGTGATTGCACCAGAAGAGCAGCAGTACTATTTCCAAACCAAAAATCCGAAAGTGTTTGCTGGTGGCGATATGGTGCGTGGTTCGGATTTGGTGGTTACTGCTATCTGGGAAGGTCGCAAAGCAGGCGAAGGCATACTGGACTATCTCGACGTGTAATATCTCACCGTGCTTAATGACGAAAAGGTAGCATGAGTTACCAATTAAAACGCGACTTAGGTCGCGTTTTTTGCTTTTCGGCTGGCCGTATCCTCTGAAGCGGTGCTATGCTTTGATAAATTATAATTTCTCATATGGAATTGATTTCATGACTAAGTTCTCGTTAATACTGTGTATTTTGTCTGCATTTATTCTAAGTGCGTGTGGTGGAGGCGCACCAGTGACAGAGTCGAATACCACGACAAACACTGGTGGTGGCACTAATACAGACACTGATACCGATGTTAATGTCCCAGGTGAAGAAACGGATTCGACTTTAACTAATAGTACCTTTTATCCGTTGCAATACTTTCAACAAGGCACCGAATATTTTGATGAACCAGAAAAAAGTAACAACAGGTTTGCTGGTATCGGGTTTGCAAATTTAATTCGTGGTTATGTGATTGCACCAGTGAATAGTACGACACTTGAGCCTTTAGCAACGCCGAGCATCGACGATTACTCCATCACTTCTGACGGACAACCAATTGATCGATTGGAACAACAACCGATCATGCAAAAAATCTTAGGCTTACCTACCACATTAAACACAGCCATAATTATTGATATCAGCTCGAATGGTGTCGTGGGTTTAGGCCAAACTCAAGTCGATGCGCTTATTGATGAGATTAAAAATTACATTACGACGGCGCAAGCCGACAGTGATCCTACCATTGCCAATCAAATGTTTACCCTATGGCGTGTAGCAACAGATGCGACTGCTGATGTTGCTTTATTTACCAATGATTCAGCTGAATTATTCACTGCTTTAGATGCCATTGCGAGCGATTGGCTGGCAAGTGCAACGCTTCAAAACTCACCCCTATACGAGTCCATTGTTCGTGCGGTGGGGACATATAAGGGCAGCGGCTCGGCAAACAGCTCTGAAATTGATTTACGTGCAGATGCGATCAATGACCTTGTCGATGGATATTCGATGTCAAACATTGCTCCCTTTTCGCAGACCTTCACCTCGTTGGTAGTGAGTAGCGTCATATTGATCAGTCCCGGTAAGAATAATATCAATAAATTTAATGCTGAAACCGCAAATGCTGCTTTAACCTGGCAGTCTTTTTTGGTTTTTGATGAAGCAACTGACGGTGTGGATACAACCGATGGTAATACGACACCGGAAGAAGATACTGCTACCCCTGACGGTATGAACCTGTTGGGCAAACCTATGTTCTATGTAGCCTTGACGTCATCGGCAAACCCTATCGATGAAAATTTAAAGGCCATGTCAGAGTTGGTGATTGAAAACCCGGCTGATAGCGCATTTGATTTCGCCCAATCTCTAATTGATGGTCAAAAAGCCGCAATTCAAAAACGTTTAAAGACCGACAATCGTTACTTGGTTCGTTACATCCTTACTGAGCGTGAGGGAGATCACGAATATATTTTCTCAAGCAATGCCACTGGATATAACTACGGATTGACAACCAATTTTTCAGCCAGTGATGATTACACTGCAGTACCAAGGCCCGAACCTATCGTAGAGATAACCGGGGCAAACGATGAATTTTTGGCCGCAAGCAAAGCCAGTGTTTCTGAGATTACAAAATTATATCCTGCAACGCGCTGGTCGGCTTTGATATTTGAGCCTGGTGATTACACTTGGGCCATTGACGGAGTTCCTGCGACGGCAAATGCGGATGGCTCGTTAGATATCGACGCTTCCACTGTCGGTAAACGAGTGACCTTAATTAATTCTTCGCTCTCGTCTGGAACAAATAGTGCTGCATTAGATATAGTTGATTAATCATTACATTCATCTCTCATCAAACCCGACCAAGCGTCGGGTTTTTTGTTATTATCCGGTTTCTTTTTGGATTTATGCGGAAGCTTTATGTCAGCGCTGAAAAATGATCGTTTTCTTCGGGCCTTGTTGCGCCAGCCAGTGGATCGTACTCCGGTATGGATGATGCGTCAGGCGGGTCGATACTTACCTGAATACAAGGCAACTCGTGCGCAAGCGGGTGATTTTATGTCGCTGTGCAAAAATCACGAACTCGCATGTGAAGTGACTTTGCAACCATTGGAAAGATTTCCTTTGGATGCCGCGATTTTGTTTTCGGATATCCTGACCATTCCCGATGCGATGGGACTCGGGTTGTACTTCGAAACAGGTGAAGGACCACGCTTTCATAAAGTTGTGCGTACGGAAAAGGATGTGGCTGATTTGCCCATCGCCAATACCGAAGCCGATCTGGGTTATGTGCTCAAAGCCGTTTCTACCATTCGTCATGAGTTGAATGGTCGTGTACCGTTGATTGGTTTTTCCGGTAGCCCATGGACATTGGCGACTTATATGGTGGAAGGTGAGTCTTCTAAAGACTTTCGTCATGTCAAAGCGATGATGTACGACACCCCAGAAATTATGCACGAATTGCTAAATAAGCTCGCCTTATCCGTCATTGACTATTTAAACGGCCAAATTAAAGCGGGTGCCCAAGCAGTACAGATTTTTGATACTTGGGGTGGCAGTTTAAGCGACGTGGCGTATCGAGAGTTTTCGCTTAAATATATGCAGCAGATTGTCGATGGCTTAATTCGTGAATTTGATGGTCAGAAAATCCCCGTTATTCTGTTTACTAAAGGTGGCGGTCAATGGCTCGAAGCGATGGCGGATATCGGGGCTGATGCCTTAGGTATTGACTGGACTACCGACATGGGTAATGCTCGTTCTCGTGTTGGTGATCGCGTCGCTTTACAAGGAAATATGGATCCTTCAGTGTTGTACGCGTCGCCGAAAACAATTCGTGCCGAAGTGAAGCGTATCTTAGACAGTTACGGTTCTGGCAGCGGCCAAGTGTTTAATTTAGGTCATGGCATTCATCAGTTTGTTGACCCCGAAAACGCCCGTGCGTTTGTCGAAGCGGTGGTTGAACTCAGTGCTGACTATCATCTCTAAATTCTACTTTTTTAAGTTACTCGTTGTAGGAGGAAGTTCGTCATCATGAGCCTTTTGTGGGTTCCCCTGTTGCCCTTACTCGGCACTCTGGTACCGTTGTTGGCGTGGCGTAGTTCGCGCTCGATAATGGCTTGGTTGACCGCACTGCTTCCTCTAGTGTCATTGGGTATTGTGCTGTCATTAGCGCCGGATGTGCTCAATGGCACTTTGCCCTCTGTTAGTTACGACTGGGTGCCCTTGCTGGGTTTACAAGTCAGTTTCTTTTTGGACGGGCTGGGGCTCATGTTTACTTTGCTGATTCTTGGAATTGGCATTTTGGTAATCCTCTACGCACGTTATTACTTATCCCCGCAAGACAATGCTGCTCGCTTTTATGCCAGTCTGATTTTATTCATGACGGCCATGCTGGGGCTGGTGTTGTCATCCAACCTACTTCAGTTATGGTTTTTCTGGGAACTCACCAGCGTTAGTTCGTTTTTATTGATTAGTTTTTGGTCTCATCGCAGCGATGCTCGTAAAGGTGCACGCATGGCGCTGACGATTACTGGCGCAGGCGGCTTAGCGCTGCTTGCCGGATTGATCTTATTGGGTGAGGTTGCAGGGAGTTATCACTTACCAACCGTGCTTACCCAAGGGCAGGTAATTGTTGATAGTGCCTTGTATCCTGTCATTACCATTCTTATTTTATTGGGTGCTTTCACTAAATCAGCCCAATTCCCGTTCCATATTTGGTTGCCACATGCGATGGCAGCGCCGACGCCAGTGTCTGCCTACTTGCATTCTGCAACCATGGTAAAAGCCGGTATCTTTTTAATGGCGCGTTTTTATCCGGTACTTTCTCATACCGAACTTTGGTTTGCAGTAGTCAGTTTGGTGGGTCTTGCCACCTTGTTGGTGGGCGCTTACACCGCGCTCTTTAAGCACGACTTGAAGGGTTTGTTGGCGTATTCCACTATCAGTCATTTGGGGTTAATCACCTTATTGTTAGGACTTGATACGGAGTTGGCTGCCTTGGCGGCTATGTTCCATGTCATTAATCACGCTGTTTTCAAAGCGTCGTTATTTATGGCGGCGGGTATTATTGATCACGAAGCTGGCTCGCGCGATATGCGCAAGTTGAATGGTTTGTATCGCTACATGCCTATCACGGCGACATTGGCCATGGTCGCTGCATCTTCCATGGCCGGTGTACCGCTGTTAAACGGCTTTTTATCGAAAGAAATGCTGTTCACCGAAGCTTTGCATCAAGAAACGTTAGGATCCATGTCTTGGATTATTCCTATTCTTGTGACGGTAGGTGGGGCGTTAGCGGTCGCTTACTCACTACGCTTTATTCATGACGTGTTCTTTAATGGCGAGCCTGTAGGGCTTCCGCGCACCCCCCATGAGCCACCACGTTACATGCGTGTTCCTGTTGAAGTACTGGTAGTCATTTGTTTATTGGTCGGTATTTTCCCTCAATACATCGTGGGTGATTTACTCAATGCCGTAGGGGCGTCATTGCTTCCCGGTGGTGTACCAACCTTTAGTATTAAGTTATGGCACGGTTTTAATATTCCATTATTGATGAGTTTGTTGGCCGTGATCGGCGGTATTGTGCTGTACGGCCAGCGTCGCCACCTGTTTGGTTTCCAATCGCAATTTTCAGATGTAGATGCCAAGTTCGCTTTCGAACAGTTTATGCAAAATATATTTGCTAAGGCAGGTGCCTTGCAGGCTTGGGCGGATAATGGGCAATTTCAGCGTTACAGCTTTTGGCTGTTGGTCGCAGCGACTTTTGCCGTTGGACTGCCCTTAATTCAACTTACCGATGCGCAGGGAACGGAGCCTTTGCAGTCTGCAGACATGGTGACCATTGCTGGCGCCTTGTTGTTAGTGGTCTCGTCGATAGCAACGGTTTTGCTAAGCCATCGTCGATTATTGGCACTTGTTGCTATTTCTGTGGTGGGTCTGGTGGTGTCTGTGGCGTTTGCATGGTTCTCTGCACCGGACTTAGCATTAACGCAACTGTCGGTTGAGGTCGCGACCATTATTTTATTCTTGCTGGCGTTGTACTTCTTACCGCAGCGCGTCAGCCTGGTTCGTCTGCCGCCGGCTCGAGTTGTGCGTGATCTTAGTTTAGCGGGCATTGCGGGTGCCTTTCTCGGTACCATTTGTTATGTGATGTTGTCGCGTCCGATGACCAGTATCAGTGATTATTTTGTCGCCAATGCGAAAACGGAAGGTGGTGGTACCAACATCGTTAACGTCATTTTGGTTGATTTTCGTGGCTTCGATACCTTTGGTGAAATTACTGTATTGGCCATCGCTGCGTTAGGGATTTACAAGTTGCTCGCGGGTATTAAAGTGTTTGCGCCTATGGCGGACATGGAAGGACGTAACTGGTCGAAGGACAAAAGTCCGATCATGTTAATGCAAATTTCCCAAAGTTTATTGCCCTTAGCGTTATTGGTATCGGCCTATATATTTATCCGTGGTCATAACTTACCAGGCGGTGGATTTATCGCCGGTTTAATTACTGCGATTGCCTTAATCCAGCAGTACATTGCCAACGGTGTGAATTGGATGCAAACCCGTGGAGATTTAAACTTCCAATGGTTTATTGTGGTCGGTTTAGTCATCGCTCTGATCTCGGGCGTGGGCAGCTGGGCATTCGATTATCCTTTCTTAACCTCTTGGTTTGGGTACTTTTACTGGCCCGTTGTTGGCAAGTTTGAATTAGCCAGTGCCATGATTTTTGATTTGGGAGTGTATCTCACCGTGATTGGGGCAACCTTGTCTATTTTGGCAAACCTAGGGAAGCTGACGACCGTCGAACGTCCGACACCACCCGCTGAATATAACGGGGGTGAGTAATGGAATTAGTCTATTCGATTTGCGTTGGTTTGATGGTCACCTGTTCGGTGTTTTTGATGCTGCGCGGCCATACGTTTGCCATCGTATTGGGACTGACCTTAATGTCCTATGCAGTGAATTTATTTTTGTTTGCCAGTGGCGGTTTAAGATTGAACCAACCTGCCATTTTATCCGACAGCACGGCTTATGCTGACCCTTTACCGCAGGCTCTTGTGTTGACTGCAATCGTGATTGGCTTCGCTATGACCGCGTTTGCCTTGATTCTAGCCATTCGTGCACGCGCTGACTTAGGCAATGATCACGTCGACGGCACTGCCTTTTCAGGTGATGTATTAGGGGAAAAAGAAGCCATTGCGGAACTGCGTCAACATAATGAAATTTCTGCGGGCACTAACAATAAAACCAGTAAAAAGCCCTCGGATAAAAAGAAGAGTAAAAACAATAAGCGCTTCCATAAAGGAGCGCAGTCATGACAGGCTATCCACTGTTACAGCATCTGCCGATTATACCGATTCTGTTTCCTTTTTTAGTGGCATTAGTCGTCACTTTACCATGGCTGAATGGGCACATGGGATTGCAGCGTTTTATTACCCAGATCGGATTGTTGGTACTGGTGGCGATCAATACATCATTGTTGATAGGCGCAATTGATAACGGTGCCATTGGCTATGCCTTGGGTGATTGGGCGGCGCCGTTTGGTATTTTATTAATAGCCGACCCTCTCAGTACCATCATGTTGTTATTAACGTCGGTACTGGCTTTAGCAGCTCATTTGTATGCTTGCGCCGGTGAAGATGCTAAAGGTCGATTTTTTCATCCATTGTTTATGTTCCAATTAATGGGACTCAACGGTGCGTTTTTAACTGCGGATGCATTTAATTTATTCGTATTTTTTGAGATTTTATTAATTGCATCGTATTCATTATTGGTCCACGGCGGAGGCTGGCAGCGAACTAAAGCCGCGCAACATTACGTGTTGTATAACTTAATTGGTTCGGCATTTTTTCTAATTGCTTTGGCTGTTTTATACCGAGCTTTTGGTACATTGAATATCCCCGATATGGCGCAAAAAGTTGCGACATTACCGGCAGAAAATGCACCCTTGGTGCAGGTTGCTGGTGGACTTTTATTGGTGGTATTTGGAGTTAAAGCGGCGTTGTTGCCGATGCATTTTTGGTTGCCACGTACGTATTCTTCGACTTCTATTCCCGTTGCCGCGCTATTTGCGGTGATGACCAAAGTCGGCATTTACAGCATGTGGCGTATCCATAATGTCATTTTTGCTGACGCCGCCAGCGTACCTTTCATGTCGTTATTGCCTTGGCTTGCAGGTTTGACTGTGGTCGCTGGCAGCGTGGGTGTGTTGTCTAGCTCGTCGTTACGCTGGTTGATTGCTAATTTGGTAATTATCTCGGTAGGTACATTATTAATGACAGTGAGTATTGGCACCGAAGCTACTATTGCTGCTGGTATTTTTTACTGTATTCACAGCACTCTTATGTGTGGTGCCTTTTTTCTTTTATCGGGTGTGCTATCACAGCAGCGTGGCCAAGCAGAAGATCGCCTTGTCTCGTCGAAACCATTAATTAATCCAATGTTCAGTGGTATTGTTTTTGTTGTTATTGCCATGGCGTTAATTGGGTTGCCACCATTTTCGGGATTTATTGGCAAAATCTATCTTATGCGAGCAACTCTGATGAGTGGCGATGCTTACTGGGTTTGGCCTTTGATATTACTCTCTGGTTTGGCGGCAATGATTGCCTTATCTCGTGCGGGGACCACCATATTTTGGCGTCACCAAGGTAGCGCGCTAGACAAATCTTCTTTGGATTTGTCTTTGCGGTTGCCGAAAATTGCGGTGATGTTATTAGCTGTTTGCTCGCCTTTGTTAGTGATTTTTGCCGGTCCAATGACTGAGTTAAGTCTGCGCGCTGCCACCGAGTTAATGTCTGGATTTAGTCCAGTTTATTTATCGGGAGGGCAATGATGAGATATTTATTCCCGATGCCATGGCACAGTGTTCTATTGTGGGTGGTCTGGCTACTGCTTAATGGCTCGAGTGCTGGGCATATGGTGCTGGGCGCTGTTATTGCTTTTCTTATTCCATTAGTGACTTATCGCTATGTTAGAAGTCATCGCAGTGTCAGTAAACCGGGCGGTATGGCCTTGTATTTGTTGCGGCTACTGAAGGATATCGTGATTGCGAATATTGATGTCGCACGCAAAATTCTGGCACCTAACGATAAGCTATCGCCGGGTTGGATTGCCTTCCCTCTGTCGATACAAGAGCCATTTCCAGCAACCTTGCTGGCCAGTTCTATATCGTTAACGCCCGGCACGGTGAGTGTGGAGTTCTCGAGTGATCGAAAGTGGTTATACATTCATGCCTTGCATTTAGAAAATGAAGCTGAGCTTATTGAATTTATTCGACGTCGCTACGAACTTCCTTTAAAGGAGATTTTCGCATGCTGACTTGGGTGGTGATCTTATCAACGGTATTGGTCGGGATTGCGATGATTTTGTGCTTATATCGCTTGTTCATTGGGCCAGACATTACCGATCGTATTCTAGCGCTCGATACCTTATATATTAATTCCATCGCTTTAATTATTTTGTTGGGTTTGTATCATGGCTCGGCATTGTATTTTGAAGGGGCATTATTGATGGCGATGTTGGGTTTTGTAAGCACGTCTGCACTGGCGAAATATTTATTGAGGGGAGATCTCATTGAGTAATATAGCTGAGTGGTTTAATAATTCTCTGCTGGGCAGTACCGTGATCAGCATCCCCAGTATTTGGGTCGATGGTGTGGTTGCTTTATTGTTGTTGATTGGCAGTGGGTTTATGTTGATTGGGTCGTGGGGCTTGGTCAAATTGCCAGATTTTTTCACACGCTTACATGCCCCCACTAAGGCATCGACCTTAGGGATCGGCGCGGTATTATTTGCCTCATTAATTTGGTTCAGCGTTCGTGATGGTGGGTTACAAATTCATGAATTGGTGATCAGTCTTTTCTTGTTTTTAACCGCGCCGGTATCTGCGTATATGATGGGTAAAGCAGCGTTGCACCGACAGCAACCGAATCTTGAGCGCACCCGTAATGTGCATCTTGCTGAGTTAGCGGCCAAGCAACAATCGCCTGCGGCTAACGATAAAAAATCCGACAAAAATTCCGATAAAAAATCTGCTTTTCATCAAACAGAATAATCTTTCGTCAGTTTTGACTGTGCGTTTTTAAACGTTATCGATCGCGTCTTGCAGGCGCTCAACGGCAATCACGGTCATGCCCGGCGGTGCTTGTTTTGGAGCGTTCGCTTTGGGCACAATCGCTTTGGTAAATCCATGTTTTGCAGCTTCTTTAATTCGTTCTTGTCCGGACGGAACAGGACGAATTTCGCCCGATAAACCGACTTCGCCAAAGACAATCAATCCTTGCTCTAACGGTTTATTGCGAAAGCTAGACAGCGCCGCCAACAGCAAGGCTAAATCAGCGCCTGTCTCGGAGACTTTAACCCCGCCCACAACGTTGATATAGACATCCTGGTCGCCTAAGTGCACGCCGCCATGTCGATGCAGTGCGGCCAATAACAAATTCAAACGATTTTGATCTAAGCCTACGGCGATGCGTTTGGGGTGACCAAAGTGACTGTCGTCGACCAATGCTTGAATTTCGACCAGCAAAGGGCGAGTGCCTTCCCAAATCACCATAACAACACTGCCTGCAGCAGGCTCGTCACTGCGACTTAAGAAAATAGAGCTGGGATTTTTAACTTCCTTTAGGCCACTGTCGAGCATCGCAAATACGCCAAGTTCGTTGATGGCACCAAAGCGATTTTTAATACCGCGCAAGACTCGATAGCGCGTATCACCCGATCCTTCCAACATAATGGAGCAATCTATCATGTGCTCCAACACTTTAGGGCCTGCCAACGATCCATCTTTGGTGACGTGGCCAACCAATAATAATACGGTGCCTGTTTGTTTGGCATAACGCGTTAAATAAGCGGCACTTTCTCGTACTTGTGACACGCTGCCCGGTGCAGATTCAATGCCGTCACAGTGCATGACTTGAATAGAATCTATGACCACGATCTTGGGTTTATGCTTTTCGAGTTGCTGGGTTAAACGTTCGACGTTGGTTTCGCTGAGCATTTGCAATTGATCGGTCGGCAAGCCTAAACGGTTAGCGCGCATGGCGACTTGTTGCAGACTCTCCTCACCAGTGACATATAGTGCAGGCATAAAAGCCGCTAGATTGCATAACGTTTGCAGCAGTAACGTCGATTTACCTGCGCCAGGGTGACCACCAATAAGAATGGCCGATCCTGGAACAAGCCCACCGCCCAGCACGCGATCAAATTCTTGCATGCCGCTGCTAAAGCGCGGCACGTCTTTTAAATCGACATCGGCTAACCGTACGACCTGATCGGCGGCTGTACCGGCATAGCCTTGAAAGCGCGAATCACCATAGGAACCCCTTGAAGGACCTTTAGCGGCCGACACCACAAATTCTTGCAGAGTGTTCCACTGACCACAGTCAGCACATTGACCTTGCCATTTACTGTGCTCGCTGCCGCATTCGTTGCAGACGTAAGCGCTTTTTTTCTTTGCCATAGCAGTAATCATTCTTTTTAAGATAAAAACAATCATTAGAGTATACCTGTTTATAAATACAGGTACGAGTTGAATGATGTGTAGGCATAACAAGTGTTTTGGTTTAGTCATTACCGACGGCATAGGTCTGTGACCAATTCAATGGCAGTGGTATTATGCACGCATAATTACGGAGAAATTTATGTCCTTTGGCCAAGCTACTGCATTACTGACCTGTTTTTTTTCTATGGGCACGATTGCCATTACCTATTGGGTCGGTACCTCTCAAGGGACTGCTGAATTGTGCAATCCCTTCTTCGATGGCTGTACCGATATTACTCATACCGGTATGAAGGGCGACGCTGGGTTTATTTTTCGTGGTGGGATGATTGCGTCGTGTTCTTTTATGATTGTTTGGTGGCAGGTGATGCGCGCTTGGTTGCAGCCTTTTTCTAATCGCATAGCGCTAAATTTTATGCAGCTCTTTGGTGTGATAGCGGCGCTTGGATTACTGGCGGGGACTGCTGTATTGCTGCCATTGAAAGCAGATACTAATTGGTTTGTGCACGTGCGTGGCGCGAATTTATTTTTTCAGGGAATGTTGCTGGCACTGACCATTAATTTTGTTTTAATTTGGCGTGCCAGTAAGCAGGGTTTGTTGGTGCCGACATTAAAAGTAAAAACACTGTTAATGGCTATTTTATGGAGCATGTTCATTGCCTTTGCCGGTGTGACAGTGGGTGTTGATATAAGTCACGGTAAACGCATTATCGAATGGTGGGCAACCTTATTTATTGGTCTCTATTTTTTATCGTCTTTCTTCGATTGGAAAGGGATGCAACTGGTTAATCAGAAATCGCCCCACTGATATTGAATCACACTCAAGGCCGCCAGCGCGGCAGTTTCTGTGCGTAATATGCGTGGTCCCAGCAGCAATCCATCAAAACCTTGTTGCTGGCACTGTACCACTTCTAGGTCACTAAAGCCTCCCTCTGGCCCTACCAATAAAGCGACCGAAGAGGGCGAGTCTGTGTTCAGCAATGGTTGTTGATTGTGTGGGTGCAGCAGTAGCTTACGTTCGCTGTCACAGGTGGCAATCCAGTCAGCTAATGACTGTGGCGCATGAATTTTTGGTACCGTATTTCGACCGCATTGCTCGCAAGCCGACAGCGCAACTTTTTGCCAGTGCTCTAGTTTTTTATCCATACGCTCACCTTTTAAACGCACATCGCATCGTTCACTGGTGAGGGGGGTGATATGTGTGATGCCCAATTCCGTGGATTTTTGAATGGTAAAGTCCATACGATCCCCCTTGGAGATCACTTGCCCTAAGTGCAAATTTAGAGGCATGGTAACGTCGCTGCGAAGCACGCTGGTAATACGCGCTGAGGCATTTTTTTTACTTTCGATAATTAATGAAGCACCGTACTCGTGACCATCGCCATTGAATAAACGTAAGGCATCGCCATCGCTCATACGTAGTACACGGACCAAATGGTTAACGGCTTGATCGTTGAGTGCAATGTCTGCACCTGGCTTAAGAGGAAACTCGGTATATATGCGTGGGCCTGACATGCGCTTGTTTTACCAGTGACAGTGTTTGAATGAAGCTCATGTTAGCAAATTTTTTCTTTAACTCTCATCATTTCCTGCGTCATTAACTGCATCACTACGTGCTTTAAGTGAACGACTTTGCAGTTGAAATAAATGTTGTATCAGAAGTTCCTGTTCTGCTTCAAGCAACCCTTCAAAGTTAACACGAACTAAAAAAGGCGATTTACTGTTGTCGGTTTTGTCCACACCAACGACCGTGCCCAGCAAAGATACTGGCATATTGGACGGCTTTAGTTGCATGTATAGACGTAAATTATCTGAAGATGATAGTTCTTCGCTGGTTTCAAACGACATGCCGCAGGCGCTTAAGTTAACTTGAGTGCGTACCTCTGTTGCGGTGTAGCTGTCGTCTTTTGCTGAATAGCTTGAAGAATTCAATAAATTTACTTTTCGATTGAATAAATTCATTACTTTGGCAACGGTCGGATTTTGCGATTGCAGCAAGTAAAGTACATTGGCAATTTCGTGTTCAATTTCACTCAGTTCGTTGCGATGTTTTTTATTGCGTTCGCGCCAACGTGATGCTTCATCTTTTGAAATAGTTTCAAAATCAAGAATCACTTCATCGTCTAAGCGGAAATAGCGGCGACGTTCTTCAATACTCATAGCTATTTATTCCTTGATGTAAAAATGTGGCAGATCCAATGGTTTAAAAAACCTCGGTTGGACCCAATTCAAAATCTTCAGGTTGCGCATTAACGGCATCATCTATCGTATTTTGACTTGGCATAATTTCTGGAACGTCATCGTCATCGTTTTCTTGGCTGCGTAAAATAATGATTTCTACACGGCGATTACGTTCGCGCGAAGCGTCGTCGATATTAGGAACTAAGGGTTGTTTATCGGCATGACCGACAACCTGAAAACGACTTTCGTCCATTTCTGGTGCAATAAATAACTCTTCTGCAAAGGCTACCGCGCGCGCGTTGGACAGCGCCCAGTTAGAGCGGAAACGTGCGGTTCTTGTCGGGATGTTATCTGTGTGTCCTTCGACCGAAATTTTGCCCGGAATATCGACCAAAATTTCACGTATTTTGTCTATCACGGGTAAAAACTCATCGGCGATATAATCAGAACCAGAACCAAAGGCGCCGCGTTGTTGAATTCGAATAATGATTTTCTTCCCCACGGTTTCTATTTCTACTTGGCCGCTGGCAATTTCGTCTTCGAGTTTTTTAGCCATCTCAATCGCTTTTGCTTCACTTTTCTTATTCTCAATATCTTCTTTCGGAATAAGAATTTCACGCGACTGCATACCACGGTCGCCTTGGCGAGATTCTTGTTGAGTAATCTCGTCTTGGCATAACACTTCTAACGAGCTTTTAGTGATGTCCGAGGTGACTTGTCGAACTTCATTAATTGGCGTTGGTTCTGGAATTGAAGGACTGAAATGTCGCGCAATCACGCTGGTGCCCTTTGGGGGATCACTGGCATTGATACTTGTTTGCACACCAAAAGCGTCACGTAATTCACCGGCTAAGCGCTTAAATTTGGTCGCATCCATTTCTGAAAATGACAGCAATAATACGAAAAAGCACATCAGCAGCGACATTAAGTCGGCAAAGGTCATTACCCAAGCGGGTATTCCGCTCGGACAGGGTGGACATTCTTGTTCTTCTTCCGCAGCCATTGCTTATTCGCCTGCCGTGACGCGTTTGCCTTCTTGGATATAGGCTTGCAACATGGATTCTATGACGCGTGGGTTTTGACCATTTTGAATGGCCAATAGCGCATCAATAATCATGGTTTTCAGAAGATCTTCTTCATTTTTTCTGAGGGTTAATTTGTCTGAGATAGGCAGCATCAGCATGGTCGCCATCATGGCACCATAGAGTGTGGTCAGCAGAGCTACCGCCATGGCAGGACCAATGGATTTTGGATCATCCATGTTCGCCAGCATGGCCACTAAACCAATCAATGTTCCTATCATGCCCATGGCTGGGCCGACGTCGCCCATGGCTTTAAAAATAGTAATGCCAGTTTCGTGACGTTCGCTGGCGAGGCGCATTTCTTTACTTAATAGGGTTCGAACAACATCAGGGTCGTGACCGTCGACTAATAATTGAATACCCTTACTTAAAAATTCGTCGCTGACTTCTTTGCCCTCAAGTGATAACAAACCGCCTTTACGAGCAACACCCGCCAGCTCAACAATTTCGCCGATCAAATTGTCTGGCTTAACTAATTTGAATGAAAATGCCTTACCTGCGACTTTGATGGCCGATAAAAATTGCGCCAATTCATATTTCATCATCACGGCAAACATACTGCCTACGATAACGATTAGTAATGATGGCACGTTCACGAACATCATAATGTCGCCGCCCAATACCATGGCAAATACGACGATACCAAATGCGCCTACTAAACCGACTAACGATGCTAAATCCACAGCGACTCCTTTAATGCATCCATCTGCGCAATGACAAGACTACAACTATTTAAAATGGATACCTTTTGTAAATGAGTTTAGACGCTCTGGCGGGTTCTTCCTGTGTTTAGCAAAAAAATCTTTATTTAGAAGCGCTTTAGGGATCTTTGTTTGGTTGACCGAATCAGACCTTACGGTTAGTGTGGCCGCTTATTAAGAGGAATTCGCTGATGGCTAAAACTCCAAAAACTTTCGAATTTGAAAACGCCTTACACGAGTTAGAAGCCTTGGTGGCGACTATGGAGCAGGGTGAGCTAAGCCTCGAAGATAGCCTACAGGCATTCGAGCAGGGCATTGGTTTAACGCGTCAGTGTCAACAAGCGCTATCCGCAGCCGAACAGCGAGTGCAAATTCTGATGGAGCGCAATGGTGCTAGCGAAGCGCAACCCTTCCTTCAAAATAACGATGAATAAGCGTTTTCACGTTTGTCGAACCGTGCCGATCGTTAGCCAATGAACAAAGAAACCTCATGAAGTTAGAATCTATTCAAAAGCGACTGAAAGACGTTGCCGAACAGCGTTTACCCCAGTGTCAGTGTGTTGACCCAAAACTCTATGACGCCATGCACTATGGGTTAATGAACGGTGGTAAGCGTATTCGGCCGTTTTTGGTGTACGCCACCGCACAGGCCCTAGCAAGTCATGACAACGAAGTTTTACTTCTTGCCGATGGCGCCGCGCTCAGTATCGAAATGATCCATAGCTACAGCTTGGTGCATGACGATTTGCCTGCCATGGACGATGATGATTTGCGTCGAGGCAAACCCACCTGTCACATTGCTTTTGATGAAGCGACCGCCATTTTGGCGGGAGACGCATTGTTGACGGGCGCTTTTGAAATTGTTGCCACCGATACGCTGCTTGACCCTTTGCAACGTCTAAAAATCATTACCCTGCTAAGCCAATACAGTGGTTGTGCGGGCATGGTGGGTGGACAATCCATTGATCTGAGCCATGTGGGTAAGGTCATGGAGTTGGCACAATTAGAAACCATGCACCGACATAAAACCGGTGCTCTGATTAAAGCGGCAGTAATGATGGGCGCCACGTGTGCCGGAGTGGAAATTGCCGAAAAATATCAAGCTGCGTTACTGACCTATGCCGATGCCATTGGCTTGGCGTTTCAGGTGCAAGACGATATTTTGGATATCGAAGGTGACACCGCTGTACTTGGCAAACAACAAGGTGCCGATATTGCACTGAATAAGCCTACCTATCCCGCTTTGCTGGGGTTAGAAGGAGCGCGCGCGAAAGCGCAATTGTTAGTCAAAGGTGCTTTAAATGCCCTCGCGCAATTGCCCGGAAACACCGAAACGCTTGCCGCGTTGGCCAATTACATCATCGAACGCGATCACTAAAATTCGAATTATTGCGCCATCTATTCGCGGCAACGCTACTCATCTGTGTGCTCAAGCGGTAGAATGGCGACCTTTTATCCCGGTGCGTCATTGAATGGCGGCCGCCAAGCGGAAATGACTGCTGCCTGATGTTTAACGAAATCCCGACACACCGTCCCGAAACCCCCTTGTTGGATCGAATTGATTCTCCTGCTGACCTGCGCCAGTTCGAATATGCGCAATTGGCGGTGCTGTGTCGTGAATTACGCGAGTACCTACTTTACAGCGTTGGCATCTCAGGAGGCCATTTTGGTGCTGGCTTAGGCGTGGTTGAGTTAACCGTAGCACTGCATTACGTATTTAATACGCCCGACGACAAGTTGGTTTGGGATGTCGGACATCAGGCCTACCCGCACAAGATACTGACCGGACGACGCGAGCAAATGCCGCAGATTCGTACTGCCGAGGGCCCTGCAGCTTTCCCCAGTCGCGATGAAAGCCCTTACGACACCTTTGGGGTTGGTCATTCTAGTACATCCATCAGTGCCGCCTTAGGCATGGCTTTGGCATTTCGCCAGCAACAAAAGAATCGTCAGTGTGTCGCCGTGATCGGCGATGGCGCGATGACCGCGGGCATGGCGTTTGAAGCGCTGAATCACGCCGGTCACGTGAAAGCTAATATGTTGGTGATTTTGAACGACAACGATATGTCGATTTCAGAAAATGTCGGCGCGCTGAATAAATACTTTACCCGCATTTGGTCCAGCCAAACTTATTCTGCGATGCGTCAAGGCAGTAAAAAAGTACTGGAAAAGATTCCTGCCGCTTGGGAATTTGCGCGTCGCACCGAAGAACATATGAAAGGCATGGTTTCACCAGGCACCTTGTTCGAAGAGTTAGGTTTTAACTATTATGGCCCCATCGACGGTCATGATTTGCATGAGCTGGTGGCGACCCTTGATAACTTGAGTAAGTTGGATGGTCCGCGCTTACTGCACATCGTCACGAAAAAAGGCAAAGGCTTTGCGCCTGCCGAAGCCGACGCCATTAAATATC
>JARGOI010000325.1 GCA_029212275.1 Thalassolituus sp. | reverse complement strand
TGTACCTAATATCGGCAAATATCTCAGCGCCAAAGGACGTAAAGTTTGCTCAGTTGATACAAACTGAGCAAAAAGACGGGTTAGACTAAGTTTTTCCACACCGCCAAGCTTGATTGGCTTTGATTCAGCGTATAAAAGTGCAATCCAGGTGCACCTCCGTCCAGCAGGCGTCGACACATGTCTGTGATGACTTCTTCGCCAAACTTAACGATGCTATCGCTGTTGTCGCCGTATGCTTCTAATTGCTTACGAATCCAACGCGGAATTTCCGCACCACAGCTGTCAGAAAAACGCGCCAACTTACTGTAATTGGTGATCGGCATGATGCCTGGAATGATCGGAATATCGATTCCCATGGCTTGTGTACGTTCAACAAAATGGAAGTAGCTATCGGCATTGAAGAAGTACTGGGTAATCGCACTATCTGCACCCGCTTTCACTTTGTTGGCGAAATTTTGCAGGTCGCGCTCAAAATTTGTCGCTTGTGGGTGCATTTCTGGGTATGCCGCCACTTCTAAGGTGAAGTGATCGCCAGTTTCTTTGCGGATAAACTCGACCAGTTCATTGGCGTAGCGTAGTTCGCTTCCTGCTAAGCCAGAACCGGAAGGCAAGTCACCGCGCAAGGCGACGATGCGTTTGATCCCGAGTTCTTTGTACTCATTTAAAAGATCGCGCAAGTCTGCGGTACTGTCGCCAACACAAGACAAGTGCGGTGCAGCGGCAATGCCGCGCTCTTGTAGCGATTTTACGATGGCATAAGTACGATCGCGAGTCGAACCACCGGCGCCATAGGTTACTGAGAAAAACTCAGGATTAAATTCTGCCAATTCGTCGCGAACTTTCAGCAGTTTTTCTGTGCCTTCATCAGTCTTAGTCGGGAAAAATTCAAAACTTAATGTGGTCATAGCGACCTCTTATATTTGATAGCTAGGTAACAGTTAACCCGAGCCTATCCATTTTTAATATAACGTTGTTGATGCCGTCAGATTTGGGTTAACCCAGTTCTGACAAGGAAGATTACGGTTTAGTATTTGTAATCGTGTGGCTTATAAGGACCATCAACATCAACACGAATGTACTTAGCTTGATCTGGCGTTAAGCGTGTTAATACACCACCAAAGCCTTCCACCATATCTTTTGCGACTTCTTCGTCCAATTTCTTCGGCAGAATTTTCACATACACGGCGGCTGATTTTTCGCTCTCGGGTAGATCAGCAAATTTTGCTTCGTACAAGTACATTTGCGCCAGCACTTGGTTGGCAAAAGAGCCATCCATAATACGTGATGGGTGACCTGTGGCGTTGCCCAAGTTCACCAAGCGGCCTTCTGACAGAAGCAACAAGTGATCGTCAGTTGCCTTGTTACGATACACCTTGTGTACCTGTGGCTTAACTTCGTCCCATTCCCAGTTTTTACGCATAAATGCGGTGTCGATTTCGTTATCGAAATGACCGATATTACATACGACTGCGCCGCTTTTCAGGGCTTGTAGCATGTTCTTATCACACACATTGACGTTACCTGTAGTGGTTACAAGTAAGTCTGTTTTGCCTAACAATTGAGTGTCGATACAATCGGCGGTATTGGTATTGATGCCGTCGATGAAAGGAGACACCACCTCGAAGCCATCCATACAGGCCTGCATCGCACAGATTGGATCGATCTCAGTGATTTTTACGATCATGCCTTCTTGACGCAACGAAGCAGCAGAACCTTTACCCACATCGCCATAGCCAATTACGAGTGCTTTTTTACCGCTCAGCAAATGGTCGGTACCACGTTTGATGGCATCATTGAGCGAGTGACGACAACCGTATTTGTTGTCATTTTTTGCTTTGGTGACGGCATCATTAACGTTAATCGCAGGGACTTTTAGTTCGCCAGCTTCCATCATTTCCAATAGACGGTGCACACCCGTGGTGGTTTCTTCAGAGATACCGTGGATGTCTTTTAGCAGTTCAGGGAATTTGCTGTGAACCATCTCGGTAAGGTCGCCGCCGTCGTCCAAAATCATGTTGGCATCCCAAGGGGTATTGCCATCTTTTTCAGACAAAATAGTTTGTTCGATACACCACAAAAATTCTTCTTCAGTTTCACCTTTCCAAGCGAACACTGGAATGCCAGCAGCAGCAATGGCGGCGGCGGCATGATCTTGGGTCGAGAAAATATTACACGATGACCAGCGCACTTCGGCACCGAGTTCCACTAAGGTTTCGATTAACACGGCCGTTTGAATGGTCATGTGTATACAACCCATGATTTTCGCATTAGCCAATGGCTTGTCGGCGCTGTACTTACGACGCAATGCCATTAGAGCTGGCATTTCGCTTTCAGCGATGGTGATTTCTTTACGGCCCCAATTGGCTAAAGAAATATCGGCAACTTTATAATCAGTGAAGGTAGTCATAATAACTGTCCTTTAAATAGGGTCGTCGAGTTATGCCGACGACCTAGAAAATGGTAAATAATGCTTGGAAGCTGGCGGGTTACAGACCTGCCGCCGCTTTTAATGCATCGACTTTGTCGGTACGTTCCCACGTAAAGGCGGTAAAGGTTTTGCTCTTTTTCTCGCCGTTTTCAACATAGTTGTAGGTCATTTCGAAAGGTTCGCGACCAAAGTGACCATAGGCTGCAGTGACCTGATACATTGGGTAAAGCAGTTGCAGCTGGTTTTGAATGGCGTATGGGCGTAGATCGAACACTTCACGAATGACCTTGGCCAATTTGCGATCGTCAATTTTGCCAGTGCCAAAGCTGTTAACAGACACGGAAGTCGGCTCGGCAACACCAATGGCATACGACACTTGAATCTCACAACGATCAGCCAAGCCTGCGGCAACAATGTTTTTCGCAACATAGCGGCCCATGTAAGCGGCAGAACGATCAACCTTAGAGGGATCTTTGCCCGAGAATGCGCCACCACCGTGACGTGCCATGCCGCCGTAGGTGTCCACAATGATTTTACGGCCAGTCAAACCGGCGTCGCCTACTGGGCCACCAATCACAAAATTACCTGTTGGGTTGATGTGATAAAGCGTGCCTTCATGCAACCATTCGGCAGGAATTACTGGCTTAATGATGTGCTCAAGCACTTCTGCGCGCAGTTCTTCTAAGGAGATGGTTGGTGCATGCTGTGTCGATAACACCACGGCATCCACTTTTGGGCTATCGCCTTCCCAGTTAATAGTGACCTGCGATTTTGCATCGGGACGCAACCATGGCAAGGTGCCATTGCGACGCAATTCTGACTGACGCTGAACGAGCAAATGCGCATAGTAAACGGGGGCAGGCATCAAACTAGGTGTTTCGTTTGTGGCGTAACCAAACATTAAACCTTGGTCGCCTGCGCCTTGGTCTTCTGGCTTGGCACGGTCAACCCCCTGATTGATATCAACGGATTGCTTACCAATGCCGTTAAGTACTGCACAGGTTGCGCCGTCAAAGCCTACTTCAGAGCTGTTGTAGCCAATATCGGTGATCACCTTACGCACGATGTCTTCAAGATCCACGTAGCAAGACGTGGTTAACTCACCAGCAACCACAGC
>JARGOI010000324.1 GCA_029212275.1 Thalassolituus sp. | reverse complement strand
CAAGCCGCTCTCGAAGCGGCCATTTCCAAAGTCGCTAATCATCCCGTCGAAGTCGTTTGCGCTGGTCGTACCGATACCGGTGTGCATGCCACAAGACAAGTCATACATTTTGATTCGCCTTCAGCGCGCAGTGACTACGGTTGGATGATGGGCATTAATACGCATTTGCCTGACGGTGTTGCCGTACAATGGGTATCTGCCATCAGCGATGACTTTCATGCACGCTATAAAGCCAAAGCACGTCGCTATCGTTATTTAATCTACAATCAGCGCCCGCGTCCTGCGTTGATGAGCGACCAACTGACGTGGTTTCGATATCCTTTGGATGCTGCGTTGATGCACGAAGCCGCCCAGCACCTTATTGGTGAGCATGATTTCACTTCGTTTCGAGCCAAAGACTGTCAGGCCAAAAGTCCGATTAAAGAAATGCACCACATTCGAGTAGAACGGTGGGGTAAAATCATTATGGTGGAGTTGGAGTGCAGCGCATTTCTCTATCATATGGTGCGCAATATCGTGGGTGTCTTGTTGCCCATTGGCCAAGGTCATCAACCTACGGAATGGATGAAAGAAATATTGGCCATGAAAAATCGTAACCACCTAGGGGTAACAGCACCTGGCGGTGGCTTGTATTTTGTAGGTGTGCAATACCCTGAGGAGTTTTCTATTCCTAGCCAGCCTTGGGGACCTGTTTTGCTGGAGCCTCTTTTACAGAGAGAGGTCGATTTACACACAGCGGCTCAGTTACAGACAGAGCTTTAAATTTGTTATGATGCGCTCCTAAATTATTCTTGGAGTTGGTCATGAATCGCACCCGCATTAAAATTTGTGGTATCACCCGGGCTGAAGATGCAGCCATTGTGGTTGACGCTGGTGCCGATGCTGTAGGTTTGGTTTTTTATCCACCCAGCCCTCGTGCTGTTGACTTGTCCCAAGCGCAAGCCATCGTGACAGCCATCCCTGCATTCGTAACCGTGACGGCACTCTTTGTAAATCCTACTGTCGAAGAGGTGCAAAGCATTCTCAATGGCGTTAGAATTGACTTACTTCAATTTCATGGTGACGAAGATGACGACTTTTGTCGGCAGTTTGGCCATCCCTACATCAAAGCCCTCCGTATCCGGCAGACGTCGGATGTGGTGGCGCTGTGCCTGCGCTTCCCAAGTGCACTGGCCATTCTCCTAGACAGCTATAAACCCGGATTACCTGGTGGAACTGGCGAGACTTTTGATTGGTCCCTAATTCCTGCCAATGCATCCAAACCCATTATCCTTGCCGGCGGTCTCGACCCCGAAAATATTGCTGATGCCATCAAGTTGACTCGTCCCTTTGCTGTGGATGTCAGCGGTGGTGTCGAAGCAAGTAAAGGCATTAAAGATGCCGGCAAAATCACAGCATTTGTGAACGAGGTATACCATGTCGATGAATATTCAAGAAAATACTAGTACGGATTTTAATATCGAACTTCCAGACAATCGTGGTCATTTTGGTAATTACGGCGGTCGTTTTGTCTCAGAAACACTGACCTCTGCGCTAGATGAACTGCAAAGCACCTATGAAAAATTGCGCGAAGATCCGGAGTTTCAAGCCCAATTTGATTCAGACTTAGCCCATTATGTTGGCCGTCCATCGCCTTTGTACTTGGCCGAACGCCTCACCGAATATTGCGGTGGTGCACAGATTTATTTAAAGCGCGAAGACTTGAACCACACTGGCGCGCACAAAATTAACAACACCATAGGCCAAGCCTTGTTAGCTAAGTTTATGGGCAAGAAAAAGATCATTGCCGAAACCGGTGCTGGTCAGCACGGCGTGGCTTCTGCAACTGTCGCTGCGCGCTTCGGTTTGGAGTGTAAAGTATTTATGGGCTCGACGGATATTGAGCGCCAAAAGCTGAACGTGTATCGCATGAAGCTGCTGGGTGCCGAAGTCGTGTCGGTTTCGTCCGGTACTAAAACCTTAAAAGACGCGATGAACGAAGCGATGCGTCACTGGGTAACGAATGTTGATGATACCTATTATGTGATTGGCACGGCTGCCGGCCCACATCCGTATCCGATGCTCGTGCGCGATTTCCAGAGTGTCATCGGGCGTGAAACGATTCGCCAGTGCGATACCCAAATTGGTCGTCAGCCTGACGCTGTGATTGCCTGTGTTGGTGGCGGCTCAAACGCCATTGGTATGTTCTATCCATATATCAAATACCCAGAAGTCGCCATGTATGGTGTCGAAGCCGGTGGCCTGGGTTTGCACGGTGATGATCACGCCGCGCCACTGAGTAAAGGTCGTCCAGGCGTTCTGCACGGCAATCGTACCTATTTGATGGAGGATGAAAACGGTCAGATCATGAGTACACACTCAATTTCTGCGGGCTTGGATTATCCCGGTGTTGGCCCAGAGCACAGCTGGTTAAAAGATGTTAAGCGCGCTCAATACGTCGCCGCGACCGATGACGAAGCAATGGATGCTTTCCATAAACTGACACGTTTAGAAGGCATTATGCCGGCGCTAGAAACCGCCCATGCTGTGGCGTATGCGATGAAACTAGCGGCGACGATGAGCAAAGATAAGGTGCTTGTGGTGAATCTTTCAGGGCGGGGTGATAAAGATATCCATACGGTGGCCACTCTAGACGGAGTAACCGCCTAGAAGCTATTGCGCTCGACCCTACGGTGTTGAGATGCAACTGCGAGATGCTCATGTAGTGAACTACACTCCGCTCTCTCGTTGCACCTCGCCTTGTAGGATCGTCGCTCATAACGCTTCTCAATTAATGGTAGTTTGCTGCGCTCGGAAATACGGCGTTAAAAATCAGCTCGGTATGCTCATGTACGACTTGTACATTGCGCTACCTCGCTGATTCTTGTCTTGTCTTTTCATCGCTCGCGACGGTTCGAAGCTCTTTAGGTATAGCTTTTTAGGTATAGCTTTTTAGGTATGGCTTTTTAGGTATGGCTCTTTATAGGGTGCTCAGAAACAATTATTCTTCCTCGCGATCAAGATATCGAGAGGAATAGGTAGGATTAAAAAAATGTCTCGTATCAATACTATATTTACTGCTTTAAAAGAACAGGGTAAGAAGGCGCTTATTCCCTATATCACCGCCGGTGATCCAACGAAAGAAGTGACGGTGCCGATGATGCATGCCTTGGTAGAGGCGGGTGCTGATATCATCGAAATTGGTGTACCGTTTTCGGATCCGATGGCGGACGGTCCAACCATCCAATTGGCGTGTGAGCGTGCATTGCTGCATGGTACGTCCTTGCGTGATGTACTGAAGATGATTACCGAGTTTCGTCAGACTAACAACCACACTGCGGTGGTGTTGATGGGCTATCTCAATCCAGTCGAAGCCATGGGTTATCAAGCCTTTGTTGATGGTGCAATTGCCGCTGGCGTCGATGGCGTATTAATGGTGGATCTGCCGCCAGAAGAAGCCGTCGATGTCGATAGTATCTTTAAAGATGCTGGCTTGGATGTGGTCTATCTTATCGCACCGACCACCACGGATAAGCGTATTGAAAGCATTGGTCACTCGGGCAGTGGTT
>JARGOI010000323.1 GCA_029212275.1 Thalassolituus sp. | reverse complement strand
GTGGCAACTGTCACCGTTATGGGTCGTTTTTTGGTGTGTCGGTGCGAGTGTCGTAGGTTTTTAACTTTCTCACGACCTTGTCGCAACTTTTTTTAACCGTAATACGTAACAACACCAGTTAAGTGTATTTAAACGATCGAGGAAGCATCGTGTTTAATTTATCAAGACTAGTCACAAGTATTCTAATTGTATTTATCTCTGCAGGTCTAAGTGGTTGCGGCGGTGGAGGTGGCAGTAGTGGTGAGCCTGACAATTCTGATGTTGATCAAAATATCGAGCCAATCGAACCGGTGAGTTTCAATCTGTCCGGTCAATTAAGCATACCGGTGAACACGCTTGTTGATTCTGATATCAATGATATTAACGCCGTTTTCGTGAGTAACGATGATCCCGAATCTCCTCAAACTATTCCTAATCGTGTGACGGTTCATGGCTTCGCCTCTGCAGAACCTACCAACGCTTTTGCTAGCGAGGACGGCGATTCTGAGCGATTTAATAATTCCAGTGATGTAGATGACTACTTCTCTGTGAGTCTGCAACAAGGTCAAAAAATTACTCTACAAGTTGTGGATTACGACGGTAACGATCTCGATCTCGGCTACAGCGGTGATCTTGATCTTTATCTTTTTAAACCCACAGGAGAATTTGTTGATTTTTCAGATAACGTATCCGAATTTGAAGAAATCATCGTCCCCGAAGATGGCGAATATTTAGTAAACGTTTATGCTTTCAGTGGTATTTCGAAATACGTTCTGCGCATTCAGCCAGCAGATATTAGTATTACCAACACGACGACAAGCACCGGCTTTGCCCCGTTTGTGCTAGATGAAGCGGTGGTGCAGTGGAAGGAAAAGGCATCAGGCAGCTCTGGTAAAGCCCAGTCAAAAATTCAAGCTCATAGCCTGGCAATGGGTGCAACCAGCTTAACTAGCGACCATTACTCCAGCGAATATCCTACCAAGGTGACCATGTCGCGGATTCAAGCAGCGGCACTAACACCTTTGCAGGTTTTTAATCCGACCATTGCACGTGCTCGTCAAACCTTAATAGATATTAAGCGCTTAAATCAACGCGATGACGTGGAGTTCGCCGAACCTAACTATATTCGCCAAGCCTTAAGAACGCCAAACGATCCTTTATTTGGTTTTCAATACCATTACAACGACATTAATCTTCCTCAGGCGTGGGATGTCACCACCGGCAGTCGCGCAGGTGGTGGCAACGTAATTGTTTCCGTCATCGACACCGGGGTATTTCTCGCTCACCCAGATTTAAGCGGCCAGCTGGTGAATGGTTTTGATTTTATTTCCAACCCAACCAATGCCAGAGATGGCGATGGCATTGATAATAATCCGGATGATCTGGGTGATAGCACACAGCGGGGTAGCAGTTCTTGGCATGGCACCCACGTCAGTGGCACCGTTGCCGCAGAATCGAACAACGGTCTAGGCGGTTCAGGTGTCAGTTGGGACGCGAAAATTATGCCTCTCCGTGTTCTTGGAACGTATGGCGGGGAAAGTAACGATATAGTGCAAGCCATTCGTTTTTCTGCCGGCTTAAGCAATAGTAGTGGCACCGTGCCCAGTCAAAAAGCCGATATCATCAATATGAGTTTAGGGAGTTATGGCTCTTCGTTGGCTGAACAGAGTGCCATCACTGCAGCCCGTAATGCTGGAGTTATTATTGTTGCTGCAGCAGGTAACGATGGCAGCTCTCAGCGATCTTTTCCTGCCTCCTATGACGGCGTTATTTCGGTCAGTGCCGTCGGGTCGGATGGCAACATTACGGGTTATTCAAATTTTGGTAATAAAATTGATGTGGCAGCCCCTGGTGGCGATCTCAGGGTAGATAGAAATTCAGATGGTGTGGCGGACGGCGTGCTAAGTACCTTGGTCGATGATGCGAGCGGAACCCGCAAGGCTTCATTTAATGTATATCAAGGCACCTCGATGGCAACCCCTCACGTTGCGGGCGTAATAGCATTAATGAAAGCCGTGAATCCAAGCTTAACCCCCGATCAGGTGGACAGTGCTTTGGCTGCGGGTCTGCTAACTGACCAAAGCGGCCGCAACAATCAACTGGGCTATGGTGTTATTAATGCTTACAAAGCCGTAGTTGCTGCACAGAATATTGTCGGTACCGTAAACACAACCCCTGTTTTGAAATCATCACCAAATAGCCTTAGCTTAGGTCAAAACAGCGCAGCAAGTTTCAGCATCAGTAATTCAAACCTAGATGCTGACGATCCTACTATTACCAGTGTTGTTAAAGATGAACCTTGGTTGACAGTCGTAGAGTCGGTCGTTGATGTTAATGGACTTGGTAGTTACACCGTGAACGTTGATCGGACGAATCTTGTTGACGGTATTTACGACGCCACTATTACGGTCACGCCAGACACTGGTAATCCACTTAAGATCAGCATAACCATGGAGGTTGGTGAAGCAACAAATAGCAGCAGCTTAACGCAACAGTACATATTATTGTTGGATGCCGACACTATTGACCAAGATATTATTGCTCAAGCGCTAAGTGATAGTAACGGTAATTATGAATTTACCGACCTAGAGCCAGGACGCTATATCGTGACTGCTGGTTCTGATATCGATGTCGACTCTTTTATCTGTCAAAATGGTGAAACTTGCGGCGCTTACCCTAGCTTAGGTGCCGAGCAGATTGTCGAATTGACCGATGAAGATCGCGCCGATGTGGATTTTGTAGTGAGTGTCGTTGGGGGGCTGAGCAGTAATGCTGCTGGCTTAACAAAGATTTTGATTAGTGCGGAAAAGTTATCAAAAGACGCAAATAAAGATAAAACATTAGAGAGATAATAACGGGGTACTGACAATCAAATTAAGGATGGCTTTAATGACAAAGCCGTCTTTCATTTGACGTGAAATATATTTTATTCAGAACAACTAGGCAGCACTGATCTACTCTATATTTATCAGCTCATATGTTCTTGTTGTTGAAAAAGCTTATCTTGCCAAGCTCTTAAAAAATAACGCCAAACTCGTAAAAAAATAATGCCTCACTCATTAATCAAAAAACTGGAAAACAATATGAATGCCAAGCTAGTAAAAACCGGAATGATCGCTGCAGCCGCAATGAATATCGGTGGTGTACTTCTATTTTCAAAGGCATTTACCAATGTTGCCATCAATAATGCCGATCCTGTGGTGATGTCCAACTTTGGATTGTTGATGATCATTGTTTGGGGTTTAGCGTATCTTGGGGCAGCTTTTATTCCGGGAAAAATAACCTGGCTTGCTGGAGCATTTGCGATAGAAAAACTGGTCTATGTGGTGGCTTGGATTCTTTGGCATTCCAATAACAGTCTCTCGGCACTTTACTCTGTCGATATCTTTGCCGGTATTTTCTACAGTATTTATGGCCTAAACGATTTAATATTTATGTTGTTTTTTGTTTGGGTTTTTTTAACGCAACGCAAAAATAACTAATCGCATATATCTGACCTCATTGTAGAAATTACGTTAGGGTTAAAAGCTTTTAGACTATCAATGCGCTCACAGATCATTGTAATCTTGGTTCTCTC
>JARGOI010000322.1 GCA_029212275.1 Thalassolituus sp. | reverse complement strand
CAACCTGATCTTTATCAATTTTACCCAACCCAAAATACTTTGATTCTGGATGAGAAAAGTACCAACCACTGACGGCTGCCGTGGGGTACATGGCAAAACTTTCAGTCAACGATACACCGGTATGCTTTTCAGCATCTAACAGTTTGAATAGCGCTGTTTTTTCGGTGTGGTCAGGACAAGCTGGGTAGCCCGGTGCTGGACGAATCCCCTTGTAAGACTCTTTGATGAGCTGATCATTGCTGAGCGCTTCGTCCGAGGCGTAGCCCCAAATATCTTTACGCACGATCTCGTGCATACGTTCGGCAAAGGCTTCGGCCAGTCGATCGGCTAACGCTTTAATCATGATGCTGTTGTAATCATCGATATCTTTATCGTATTTCTTCGCCAGTTCTTCGGCTTCGATACCTGAAGTAACCACAAAGCCACCGATATAATCCTGCTGAGTGCCCTCTGGTGCAACAAAGTCCGCCAAGGAATAGTTAGGCGTGGCATTAGGTTTGTCGGTTTGCTGACGAAGATGATGAAGTAGGGCGATCTCTTCGCTGCCTGATTCATTAAATACCACGATGTCGTCGGTGCCTCGACGTTGTGCTGGCCAGAATCCGACCACGCCGCGGGCATTGAAAAGTTTCTCATCAATAATGCGTTGCAACATTTCTTGTGCGTCTTTGAACAAGGCGGTAGCCGATTCGCCAACCACTTCGTCTTCTAAGATACGTGGGAATTTTCCGGCCAATTCCCAAGCAAAGAAAAAGGGTGTCCAATCAATGTATTCCGCTAGTTCGGCTAAATCAAAGTTCTCGAATACTTGCAGGCCAAGTTTATTCGGTTTGGGCGGCTGGTAATTATCCCAGTCACCATTAAAGGCATTTTCGCAGGCTTTGTCGTAGCTTAATAAAGCTTTTGCTTTGCGGTTGGCATTACGCGCGCGCAATTCGACGTATTCTTCACGACGCTCGGCGATGAACTCGGCTTTCGACTGAGCATTGACCAGTTTTTGTGCCACACCCACCGCACGTGAGGCATCGGCAACGTATACGGCAATGTCATTTTTGTATTGTGGTTCAATCTTAACGGCGGTGTGCGCTTTCGATGTGGTTGCACCACCAATCATCAATGGCAGGTGGAAATCTAAGCGCTGCATTTCGCGCGCAACGTGCACCATTTCATCCAGCGATGGGGTAATTAGGCCCGACAAACCAATGATGTCGACATTTTCTTCTTTGGCAAGCTTAAGAATCTTTTCCGCGGGCACCATGACGCCCATGTCGATCACTTCAAAGTTATTGCACTGCAACACCACGCCAACAATATTTTTACCAATGTCGTGCACGTCGCCTTTTACCGTGGCCATCAAGATCTTACCTTGAGTCTCGGATTTGCCATCTTTCTCAGCTTCAATATAGGGTAATAAATAAGCGACCGCCTGCTTCATTACGCGAGCACTTTTCACGACTTGAGGTAAAAACATTTTACCGGAGCCAAACAAGTCTCCGACCACGTTCATACCATCCATCAGCGGACCTTCAATTACCTCGATTGGACGAGCAAATTGCTGACGCGCTTCTTCTGTGTCTTCGACCACGAAGGTATTTACACCTTTAACGAGCGCGTGGGTTAAGCGTTCTTTGACAGGTAGGTTGCGCCATTCTTGGGTTTCAGCCTCTTTTACGGAACCATCGCCACGGAATTTTTCGGCAATTTCTAATAAACGATCTGTCGCGTCTTCGCGTTTGTTAAGGATGACATCCTCAACGCGGTCTTTTAACTCTGCCGGTAAATCGTCATAAACCGCGAGCTGTCCGGCATTGACAATACCCATGCTTAAACCATTGCGAATGGCATAATACAAAAACACCGAGTGAATGGCTTCACGCACTGGATCGTTACCACGGAACGAGAACGATACGTTACTGACCCCGCCAGAGATTTTGGCGTGAGGCAGATTTTTGGTGATGTAGTCACAGCTGTTGATAAAATCAACGGCGTAATTGTTGTGTTCTTCGATGCCGGTAGCGACAGCAAAAATATTGGGGTCGAAGATGATATCTTGCGGGGGAAAGCCCACTTCGTCTACCAAAATGCGATAAGACAAGGTGCAAATCTCGTTTTTACGCGCTTCGGTATCGGCTTGACCTTTTTCATCAAACGCCATCACCACCACCGCGGCACCATGGCGCATGCAGCTTTTGGCTTTGGCAATGAATTCTTCTTTGCCTTCTTTCAATGATATTGAGTTGACGATGGCCTTGCCTTGAATGCACTTTAGGCCGGCTTCAATGATTTCCCATTTGGAGGAGTCGACCATGATGGGCACACGAGCGATGTCTGGCTCGGAAGCAATCAAATTCAGGAAGCGAACCATGGCTGCCTGAGAATCCAACATACCTTCATCCATATTGATGTCGATAATCTGCGCGCCATTTTCGACTTGCTGGCGGGCAATAGATAAGGCCTCGTCGTATTCTTCTTCTACAATCAAACGTTTAAATTTGGCCGAGCCAGTCACGTTAGCTCGTTCACCGACGTTGACGAATAAACTGGTTTCATCAAAGTTGAATGGCTCTAGTCCCGATAAACGACAGGCAGGTTTGATAGTGGGGATTTTACGCGGCGCATGTTTAGCGACGGCTTGGGCGACGGCTTTGATGTGTGCTGGCGTGGTACCACAACAACCGCCGACAATGTTCAAAAATCCACTGGCAGCAAATTCTTCTACGATCACGGCCATTTCCGCAGCCGACTGATCGTATTCGCCAAATTCATTTGGTAAACCAGCGTTAGGGTGGGCAGAAATACCAAAAGCGGCTTTGTTCGACAATTCTTCGATATGCGGGCGTAGCTCTTCGGCACCTAGGGCGCAGTTCAAACCAATGGATAATGGTTTAGCGTGCGCCATGGAGTTTAAAAAGGCTTCAGCGGTTTGACCCGTTAAAGTACGGCCCGAAGCGTCAGTAATGGTGCCTGAAATCATAATGGGGATTTCTTCACCACGACGTTCAAAGACTTCTTGTACCGCATAGATCGCCGCTTTTGCATTTAATGTATCAAAAATAGTTTCGATCAAAATAATGTCGGCACCGCCGTCCATCAGCGCATGAGTCGCTTCTACATACTCTTCGGCCAGTTGATCGAAGGTGATCGCACGAAAGCCAGGATCATTAACGTCAGGAGAGATAGAACAGGTTTTACTGGTTGGGCCTAGCACCCCAGCAACATAGCGCGGAATGCCAGTTTCCGCTTCTACTTCATCGGCGACTTTACGTGCCAGTGCGGCGGCAGCGTAATTAAGCTCAGGTACTAAGTCTTCCATGTCGTAATCGGCTTGGGAGACACGGGTGCTGTTAAAGCTGTTCGTCTCTACGATATCTGCGCCCGCAAGGTAGTATTGACGATGAATGCCTGCAATGATGTCGGGCTGAGTAAGTACCAATAAATCGTTATTGCCTTTCACATCTTGCTTAATGTCGGCAAAACGCTCACCGCGGTAATCTTTTTCTTCTAACATGTGGCTTTGAATGAGTGTGCCCATGCCACCATCCAATATATGGATGCGCTGAGTTA
>JARGOI010000321.1 GCA_029212275.1 Thalassolituus sp. | reverse complement strand
AATGAAAAAGCAGCGTTTGCGGCTTTGGTTGAAAAAGCCAAGTCCAGCCTGTAATTTCACTGATCGTTAGTGTGTTCTAACGATCGGAACTGGACACTCGCCGCGATGGCGATTGTCGCGAAATAGGGGATGAGCTTAGGTAAACTAGGTGATTTCCCTATTTTTTTGTCCAAATCTTCGACCTAAATACAAACAGTGCAACGCCGCATTCAGGCGCTAACTTACGGATCGCTACGATGGAAAATCTTGAGGCTTTGACGCAACAGGCGTTGGCCGCAGTCGCTGCAGCTATCGATGTGGCTGCGCTAGATCAAGTACGTGTACAGTACTTGGGAAAGAAGGGCGAAATCTCAGCTCTAATGAAAAACTTAGGTGCCGTGGCACCCGAAGATCGCCCGAAAATTGGTGCGGTTATCAACGTTGCCCGCGACCAAGTTCAAGATGCGCTCAACGATCGTAAAACCGTCCTCGAAAACGAGGCATTAAATGCCCGTCTTGCTTCTGAAACCATCGACATCACTTTACCCGGTCGAAGCTTACAAGAAGGCAGTTTGCATCCGGTCACACGCACACTTGAGCGCATTGAAGGCTTTTTTGCCAATGCCGGTTATCAAGTGGCCGAAGGCCCAGAAATCGAAGATGATTTCCACAATTTCGAAGCACTGAATATTCCATCGCATCACCCGGCGCGTGCCATGCACGACACCTTTTACTTTGATGCGACGACGTTGTTACGTACACACACATCGCCCGTGCAAGTGCGCACGATGGAAGTGCAGCCACCGCCTATTCGCATTATTTGCCCGGGCCGTGTGTATCGCTGCGACTACGATCAAACTCACTCGCCCATGTTTCACCAAGTGGAAGGTTTGTTGGTAGATAAAGGCATCAGCTTTGCCGATTTAAAAGGCACCATTCAAGAATTTTTGAGCGTCTTTTTCGAACGTGATTTAACCGTTCGTCTACGTCCTTCCTATTTCCCGTTTACCGAACCTTCGGCTGAAATTGATATCGAGTGGGTGATCGAAACCCCCGAAGGCACCAAGCGTCGTTGGCTCGAAGTAGGCGGTTGCGGCATGGTGCATCCAGAAGTCTTTAAACACGTCAATATCGATCCTGATGAATACACCGGTTTTGCATTTGGGATGGGCGTAGAGCGCTTAGCGATGCTGCGTTATGGCGTGAATGATTTACGCTTATTTTTTGAAAATGATCTGCGTTTTTTGCAGCAATTCCGTTAATTCTCAGCGCGTACGCTAACGATTTCCGTTGGCGTGACAACTAGATAGAAAGTTAAGGTTAAGCAAATGAAATTCAGCGAACAATGGTTACGCGAATGGGTACAACCTGAGATCAGTACACAAGAACTGGTCGATCAGCTGACACTGGCCGGATTAGAAGTGGACGGCGCTGAGCCGGTTGCAGGCGACTTCAGCGGCATCGTCGTGGGCCAAGTAGTGACCTGCGAACAGCATCCAGATGCCGACAAATTAAGTCTTTGCCAAGTTACCGACGGCATCGACACCTTCCAAATTGTTTGCGGTGCGGCCAATGTCCGTGCCGGATTAAAAATTCCATTCGCCAAAATTGGAGCATTATTGCCTTCCGATGCACCGGGCGGCTTTGTGATCAAAAAAGCCAAACTGCGTGGCGTCGAATCGTTCGGCATGTTGTGTGCCGAGCAAGAATTAGGCTTGGCCGAAACCTCCGATGGTTTGATGGAGCTACCCGACAGCGCACCATTGGGCGTCGATATCCGCCAATATCTCAACCTTAATGACTGCATCATCGATGTTGATCTGACGCCTAATCGCGCCGACTGTTTAAGCATTGCCGGAATTGCACGTGAAGTAGGTGTGTTAACTAAAGTGGCGGTGGTTGGCCCAGAAATCAACGCGGTTGCGCCCATCATTTCTGACGCCCCAATGATCGAAGTACAAGCGCCACAAGCGTGTCCACGTTACTTAGGACGTATTGTTCGTGACGTGAATTTAAATACAGAAACGCCATTATGGATTGTCGAAAAACTGCGTCGTAGTGGTATTCGTTCCATTGATCCTGTGGTCGATATAACCAATTATGTGTTGTTAGAGCTTGGCCAACCGATGCATGCATTTGATCTCAACCAACTGCAGGGTGGTATTCAGGTGCGCATGGCCGAAGAAGGTGAAGCACTGACATTACTGGACGGCGAAGAAATCAAACTCTCAGCTGATAGTCTCGTTATTGCCGATCATCAAGGTCCATTGGCCTTGGCTGGCGTAATGGGTGGTGCACATTCGGGGGTCAGTACTGATACCCAGAGCCTGCTGTTAGAGGCGGCGTTCTTCAGTCCTCTGGCCATTGCCGGTCGAGCGCGTGCTTATGGTTTGCACACAGATTCATCGCATCGCTTCGAACGCGGTGTCGATTTTAATCTTGCACGTCAAGCAATGGAGCGTGCTACGCAATTAATTTTGGAAATTTGTGGTGGCCAGCCCGGCCCCATCAATGAAGTCGTCAGCGAGCCAGATCTTCCAGACGTTGCGACCATTACTTTACGCAAAGCACGTATCGAACAAATACTCAGTTTAACGCTGCCTGATGCCGATGTGATCGACACCCTAGAACGATTGGGGATGCAGGTAGAAGTTATTGAAGACGGTTGGAAAGCCACGGCGCCTAGTTACCGCTTTGATATGGCTATCGAAGCCGATCTGATCGAAGAACTGGCCCGTATCTATGGCTACAATCGTTTGCCTGTGCGCACACCTGCCGCAGCGACACCATTAGCCAAAGCGCCCGAGTCGCGTTTGCCTGTGCGCGATTTGCGTCGTCAGTTGATCGCTCGTGGCTATTTCGAAGCGATTACCTACAGCTTTGTCGAAGCCAAATTACAAAAAGCGCTCGATCCAGAACGCGATGCATTAGCATTGTTAAATCCAATTTCTGCCGAAATGGCAGTGATGCGTACCACACTGATGACGGGACTAGTGAGTGCAGCAGGGTATAACCTAAAACGCCAGCAACCCCGCGTACGTTTGTTTGAAACCGGTTTACGCTTTGTTCCTAGCGAGTCAGGTTTGCAGCAAATACCTACTCTGGCGATGATTGTCTGCGGTAATCGCAACCATCAATCTTGGACTGAGCAAGAAAACCCCGTCGACTTTTTCGATTTAAAAGGCGATGTAGAGTCTTTATTGGCGCGCACAGGTGAAGCTTCGGCTTACCGCTTTGTTGCCGAGTCGCATCCGACCTTGCATCCTGGCCAAAGCGCGCGTGTTTACAAAAACGACCAGCCAGTAGGTTGGATCGGTGCTCTGCATCCGAATACGCAAAAAGACATCGGTATCAAACAGCCTTTGTTTGTTGCCGAACTCGACCTAGATACCTTGCGTGACGTCGCGGTACCGGCTTATCAAGATATCTCTAAATTCCCAGAAATGCGCCGTGATTTAGCCCTAGTCATCGCACAAAATGTGAATGTCAGCCAAGTATTCAGCGAAATTCGAGCCGCCGCAGGGGATTACCTCACAAAGCTCAACCTGTTTGATGTCTATGTTGGCAAAGGTATTGATCCTGATAGAAAAAGTCT
>JARGOI010000320.1 GCA_029212275.1 Thalassolituus sp. | reverse complement strand
AAAGCGATAAATAACGTTCAAACAATCCCATGCTGGTGTCCAATTAAAGTACGTTTTTAATAAACGTAGGTTGTTAATGAGTGCCTTGACTAAACCATGTAGATAAAGCCGTTTAAATAGAGCGTTGATTCACCCGCTGGCTAACCTGCGCTGCGGTTTCTACGCGCTCGGAATAACGATCCAACAGATAATCGTTATTATCCCGAGTCAGAAGTGTGAACTTTATTAGTTCTTCGAGCACATCGACAATGCGATCGTAGTAGGGCGAAGGTTTCATGCGGCCATCGTCATCAAATTCAGCAAAGGCTTTCGCAACCGACGATTGATTAGGAATGGTGAGCATACGCATCCAGCGACCCAGTATGCGCATTTGATTGACCGCATTAAACGACTGCGAACCACCGCAAACTTGCATCACGGCGAGTGTTTTTCCTTGGGTTGGACGGACACCGCCCATGGATAACGGCACCCAATCAATTTGAGTTTTTAAAATGCCCGTCATTGCACCGTGTCGCTCGGGAGAACACCACACTTGCCCTTCAGACCAAAGCATCAGATCGCGCAGTTCAGCCACCTTAGGGTGCGTTTCTTCTGCACTGTCAGGCAACGGCAGTCCTGCTGGATCGTAAATCTTGGTCTCAGCCCCCATCTGTTTTAGTAAGCGTGCGGCTTCTTCAGTAACTAAGCGACTGTATGACCGCGTACGCAGTGATCCGTAGAGCAATAAAATACGTGGCGCATGATCACTGAAGGTTTTCACAAAACGTTCGCAACTGATCTGCGGTTGCTGCTCTGTCTGCAAGTTTGGCAGTGCCATCTCATCAGCGGTATTTGTCATCATTAAAGCGCTCCGAGATCGTTAAGCGCGGTTTTTAGTGCAATGCGATCGCTTGGATCGACTTTTATTGCCATTAATTGCTCGACCCGCTCAGTAATCTCTTGGATCGTTGCTCGAAAGGCTTGTGCTAATTGCTCTTCCGTTCCCTCCAGTTTGGATGGATCGACCAACCCCCAATGCACTTTTACGCTATTACCAAACCAAACAGGACAGGCTTCATTAGCGGCAGAGTCGCAGACGGTAATCACCACATCCGGTGCAAAATCTTCAAATTCATCCCACGATTGGCTTGTTAATTGGCTGGTGGCGATGCCTGCTTCCGCTAAATACTTGATCGACAAAGGATGCACTTCACCCGAGGGCTGACTGCCAGCACTTCTGGCAATCAAGTTACCGCTTAATACGCGCTCGGATACATGATTAGTAATGGCTTCTGACAAAATGCTACGACAACGATTGTGCGTGCAAATATAGAGTATTTTCATAACAAGGCCTTTCTGAAATAGGGGAGACCAACAAGCAACAAGGCATCAGCAACAAGAACGGTCATCTTGCTCAATACGGCTTTGTTCTTGGGCAAAAAAATCAGGCTCCGACGTTGCTGTTAAGGTCAGTACATGACGAGCCCATGTCGGTAAATTAGGGTGCAAAGAGTAATACACCCATTTGCCGCGCCGTTCGTCTTGTACTAATTCGCACTTACGCAACTCGCTGAGATGACGAGAAATTTTGGGCTGACTAAGTTCCAAAGCATTAACCAAGTCACAAACACATAACGATTGTTTTTGGCTGATGAGCAACAGGCACTTAAGGCGTGTTTCTTCTGCGAGGCACTTATAAAAGCTGAGTGGATTCATTAAAGCTGATCTTAAATAGAATAGGCCTCATAATACATACGGAATTTCATATGTAAACTAAATATATGAAATTCCGTATGTTTTGATTATTTAATCTGAATTGCGAAAAACCCAATCAGGATGTTAAGCGTAACAGCAGGGCAGAGGTGTCTTTATCGCCGTGTCCTTGTTGCTGTAACTCCTGATAAAACTCATCGACTATGGCTGTGACAGGGAGCTCAATGTTTAACGATTTTGCTGTGTTTAAGCATATTTCTAAGTCTTTATGCATTAAATCAACAGCAAAACCGTGATTGTACTCGCCGTTAATCATGGTTTGATGACGGTTGAGTAATTGCCAACTGCTGGCAGCCCCTTGACCCACAATCTCCATCACCTGTTTGCTATCCAATCCGGCGCTGTTGGCAAAATGAATGCCTTCGGCCAAGGCCTGAACCAAACCAGCGACACAAATTTGATTCACCATTTTGGTTTTTTGGCCACTGCCAACGGGACCCATATGTGCGATGGCACGAGTGTAAGGGGCAACTAATTGTTCCACTTGGTGAAATACTTCGCTAACACAGCCAACCATGATGCTTAATTGACCGTTAATAGCCCCTTGCTGCCCACCAGAAACCGGCGCGTCACAAAAATAAACCTCATGCGCCTGTGCTTCCACTGCCATCGCTTCCGCCAGCGTGGCGCTGGTGGTTGAGTGATCAATAATCACTCCTTGGGGTTTTAATAGTTTAATTATACCGTTATCTATTAGGCATTCCTTCACATCTTGATCGCGGCTGACGCACAAAATGACAGCGTCCATGAGTTCAGTCTTGCAAGTGACCTCAGTATTAGTATTAGTATTAGTATTAGTATTAGCTTTATTATTTTTAGAATCGCTGTTTATTGGAGGGCAAGGTTGTCCTGGGTAATCCGATAACCAACGTTGTATTTTTTCAGGACTCCGATTAGCCACAAAGATAGTGTGGCCTGCTTGAGCCAAATGACCCGCCATGGGGTAGCCCATGTTGCCTAGGCCCACAAAGACGATATTTGCCATAAAACACTCCAATGCTTATTTTCTAGAAGTTAGGGCACCTCTGAATAATGCAGTAGTGCTGCGCGTGAGTTCTGTAAAGCTTTAGATCGAGGCGTTGATTGATGTTAATGACGAGTCCTTAACAAGATCAACAACAAAGATATAAAGTGTTTACAGGCCACGCCCTCTGGGGCTTTCAGGAAAATAACATTTCTGTGTTGCTACTTTTTGACGTGACCCGCCATGCCTTCAAAGTAGCGCCTTGAACTGTCACTTTCCTGAAAGCCGCAGCCGCCACTGCATTTTTCAGAGGTGCCCTAGGTTTTAAGAAACTAGACGCTAAAAAAAACTAGATCAAAAAAAATGAATAAATTTAACGCAAAAAAAAGCCGCAAAATATGCGGCTTTTTTAAAACGCGTTAGCTAATTAACCAAGCTGGCAACTAATCAGCCAGGGTAGTCGCGTTTAGCATAACCAGTATACAACTGACGTGGACGACCAATACGGTAATCACTGCTGATCATCTCGTTCCAGTGTGCAATCCAACCTGGGGTACGACCAGTAGCGAAGATCACAGTGAACATCTCACTTGGAATACCAATCGCTTTCAGAATGATACCAGAGTAGAAATCGACATTTGGATACAGACCACGCTTGATGAAGTATTCATCTTCGGTGGCAATTTTTTCCAATTTCATCGCAATTTTCAGCAATGGATCGTCTTCCATGCCCAGCTCAGCTAATACTTCGTCACAAGTTTGTTTCATGACTTTAGCGCGTGGATCGAAGTTTTTATAAACGCGGTGACCAAAGCCCATCAAACGGAATGGATCTTCTTTGTCTTTTGCTTTTGCAACAAACTTAT
>JARGOI010000319.1 GCA_029212275.1 Thalassolituus sp. | reverse complement strand
AGGTGCTCCAAAAGACGCTGATTTATAACCGCATTTGCCAACATAGTGATCTCCAGTTCCAGCAATGACAGCAAGATTTGAGCCACAATATTTCAATGCACAACTATAGCGCTTTTTTTGAGTTTACTTGCTTCTAAGTTGCCCATAACTGAAGATTATAGGGTATTTAATGCACCAATATAAGCCGGAGGTTGGTTTTTTGGTGCTTTGTGGTGCATCAACGTAGTGCAGATGGACGATTAATGTAGATGGTTACCTGTTGACTGGTGATCTGAGTGTCACCTGCATCATTTTGCACCATCATGGACAATGAATGCTCGCCACGATCAAGATTATTCAACTTAAACGTCGTTTGGCGACCTTCTTTGACGACTTGACCATTATCCATGAGAACGATTTTATGCTTCGGACCTAGGGCAGGAGTGAGCACGGCAGAAATTTCGACATCGCCAGCAGCGCCATTTGGAATAACGGTACCGCTTAATGGACTAATAATGCTTAAACTGGTGTATTCGATCGCAGAGTTCGGTTCGGGCTCTGATTGTTCATCTTTATCTGCTTCTTGCGTTCCAATGGCAGGAACTGTCGAGAGATCGCGAATGGTGAGACTTTCTGAATTGGCGCTGGGACGATCACTGAACACCGCATTGCCAGAGGCATCGCGGCTCACATAGACTTCGGTGGCTGACACGCTAGTGCATAGGCAAGAAAATGCCATCGTGATCAAAACCAAGGTCTTTGATGATGAGTAGTCCATGTGGTTGTCTCCTAACATTGAATTGTTTACCGTTATCCGAGTATAGAACGCAGCGTCCTTAGGCCGCAAATGAAACCGCCTGATCAACAGGGAGAACTTAATGATTGGCCTTATACAGCGTGTTACAGAAGCACGCGTCGATAGTGAAGGGGTGTGTTTAGGACAAATACAGCAAGGTCTTTTAGTTCTTCTCGGTGTTGAACCCAACGATCACCCAGACATTGCCCGTCGTTTGTTGAATAAAATTGTGAATTACCGAGTGTTTGCTGACGCTGAAGGGCGAATGAATCGCAGTGTATTAGATATCGCCGGTCAATTATTGGTGGTTTCTCAATTTACCTTGGCTGCGGATACGAGCAAAGGCACACGCCCGGGATTTTCCTCGGCGGCTAAGCCCGATCTAGCACGTCAGCTTTACGATGAATTTTGTCAACAGGCCCAGCAGTTAATTGAGACTCAAACAGGATCGTTTGGCGCCGACATGCAAATACATTTGGTGAATGATGGTCCGGTAACGTTTTGGTTGCAATCGAGCTGATATGCTAGGGCACGACTGCATTATTCAGCGAAGCCCAAGCTTTCATTGAGAATGATCGTACAAGCATTGGACGTCTGTCTATAGTCGCCATTAGATCCGCCTGATATGATTCATTATCGAAAACTTAGGAGATCTTGGTTTATGTTATATGCAGCTTTTAAACACAGCCATATTGCTTTGGTTTATTTATCACTGTTGTTATTTGTTCTTCGATTTGCGTTTGCTTATATACGTCCATCGTTAAATCAAATGAAAATATTTAAGGTCGGCCCGCATGCAGTCGCTTTGCTGTTATTAATCACCGCAGGTGTGTTGTGTGTCATCATTGGACAATATCCTTTTGAACAAGCTTGGGTAACGGCCAAGTTCATCGGTTTATTTGTGTATATTATTTTGGGTCTAATCGCGATTAAGAAGCAAAAGTTTGGCGTCTTTATTTTAACGCTGTTAACCTTTGCTTACTTGGTCGGCGTAGCTCGTATGCACAGTGCCTTGTCTTGGATAATGATGCTGTAGTTAGAAAACAATGGCTAATTTAGGCTGGCGGATCGAGTCGCTGGCCTATATTAGCATTCAAACGGAACCATCCGGCGATGCTCAATCTATCTCGGGTCGCGGGTAGCACTTCATGCGGAAATTCTTCCGATAAAAAAACAACCAAACGATTAAATTCAGGCGCTACTTTTGCCAATGGTTGCTCGGCATTATCGTAAATCATCAAATGTCCTTCGTCCTCCGGTTGCCAGTCATCATTAAGATAAAACACGGTACTTAATACTCGATTGGACTCCCCTCGAAAGGCATCCATGTGCGTTTTATAAAATGCACCTGGGGCATACCAAGCGTAATGCGATTCGTAAGAAAATAACCCTAAAAACAGACGCTGATTGAGTGTGCTGCGCAGACTCTCCATCGCATTAATCCAAAGATCATCGGCATGCTGTGGACGCTCAATGACGCCAACCGTTTCAGCAATGCTGGGGCTTAGCCAGTGGATATTATCTCGCCGAATGTCCGAGTCTTGATTGATATTCTCGCCTCGACCAATAGCAGCAGCACGTAGAACCTGCGCTTGGCGTAGACTCAAAAGATGGTTTTTTAAGGTAATGGCGTCGATTTCGGGCAGAGCGTGATCGATAATGCTGAAGCCTTTTTGACGTAAGTCATCGCTTAATTGATCTAACCAAGTGTCATCTCTATTTATCTTTAGCAAGAGATTTGCCGAATCAACCAAGGTGTCTTGTACTGAAGGATTCAAATTATTGTGCCAAGTTGGTAGTTAGCATTCATATTGTGTGGATGCAAAAAGCTCATTTTGTACTCTTTTTTATTGTTTGGGTACAGAAAGAAAAATTAATCCTGTCGATCTTTTTTGTGTCAGTATGATAATAATAACCTAGGCCAGCCTTGCATCTCCTTTGAACATAAATCCATAAGATCAGTGAGTATGTTCTCAATGGCTGGCGCTAGGGCACCTCTGAAAGCCGCAGCCGCCACTGCATTTTTTAGAGGTGCCCTAGAGCTTACAATACGGATTACAATAATGCTGTTTATTGGGTTGGGTTGGCTAGTGAGCACCATGCTATCAACTTCTTATTATTCTGATTAAATTACATTGTGTTATAGGAGGCCGCTCTGGTATTTCCAAATCCTGATACTTCCAGTTATGTCGATCACTGCCTAATGCTTTCTAGGGGCGGTCTCGACTCTCCCCACTACTTGGTTTACGAAGTCGCGCGCGATTTTTTATCCACACCAAGAAAGTTCGTATTGTTAAATATACTCAGTGAAGGTCCGCTGTATTGGCCAGAGCCTGCGGATACTGAGTTTGGCATTCATTTATTAAGCGATGAAGATGGTGACTTTTGGCAGGTGCATTTGCCGACATTATCTCTTGAAGTGGTGGGGCAGATACACCTGCTGAAAGAAGGTTACGGGTATGCAACGGCTCGTGCGGCAATGATGGATTTATTGTCCGCTAGTGCGTCTGCCTAGTGTCGCTATAGGATATCTCTCTATCATCATTAAAATTCGATCATGTCAGCTCCATTGACCGCGCTGCTGACATGACGCTGTTATTCTTAGCGACGATCTTGATTCCAAGCAAGCAGTTGCCCAGACAGCACAGATAATAAACAAAAACTTAAGAACCACCAAAACCCAGGCAACAGTTCCGCTTGTAATTCTGCGGTGGCTTTGGCGGTCATAAATGCCACTAAAATCGCCACGACAAACACATCCACCATCGACCATTTGCTGATCATAGCCACCATTCGCCAGCGCCAAGGCGAGGGTTTTAATG
>JARGOI010000318.1 GCA_029212275.1 Thalassolituus sp. | reverse complement strand
CGTGTTTTTCCGGACATGATCAAACGCTCTGTCCCTGGTTACGCCGAAACCGTCGCTATGTCTGGCGTGATTGCGGCACGTTATGCCCAAACAGGCACCAATCTTTACGATTTAGGTTGCTCACTGGGCGCCGTGACTTTGGCCATGCGCCATGCATTGAAAACGCCTGATTGCCGTATTATCGGTATCGACAATTCAGCCTCAATGTTAGAGCGGGCAGGCCACTATTTAGCGCTGGATAATGACGGTGCTCCGGTTGATTTTATCTGTGCTGATGTGTGCGAATATCCACTCGAAAATGCCTCGGTCACGTCTCTCAATTTCGTTCTGCAATTTATCGCCTTGGAAAAACGTTTGTCGTTACTGACCTCCATTGCTAAGGCGACTCATGCTGGTGGCGCCCTGATATTGTCTGAAAAAATTGCTTTCGAGTGTGATGAGCAGGCAATGCAGAATGAATTGCATCACGACTTTAAACGCGCCAACGGTTATTCCGACTTAGAAATTGCACAAAAACGCAGCGCGATTGAGAACGTATTAATCCCCGAAACGGAAGCGGTGCATATTGAGCGTTTACAAGCAGCTGGCTTTTCTACCGTTATTCGCTGGTATCAATGTTTTAATTTTGTTTCTTACCTCGCGATAAAATAAGCAGACAAAAAAATTGGATATTAAGAAAATCTTATGGCCTCACAAAATGATTCGTTAATTCATTGGTTTGATGAAATCAATGCCTTTATGCAACACGATAAATTTGCGCCTTGGGGGAGTATTCTTAACGATCAATTAACCGAGGTTTTGCTTGCTAACGAGCATGGCGACCAAGAGCGCTGGTTGGCTGCCTTAGAATCATTGCCTAGTGTTATTCCAGATTCTTGTGATTTAAGTGTTAGTGATCTGGCTTTACATAAAGCGGATTTAAGTGCCACAGAAAAGCAGAAACTTGAACAGGGGCTTCGCGGGTTAATGCCGTGGCGCAAAGGTCCATTTCGATTTTTTGATACCTACATTGATACCGAGTGGCATTCTGACTGGAAATGGGATCGCGTTGCGCCGCATCTAGCTCCATTGACAGGCCGAACCGTATTAGATGTCGGTTGTGGCTCGGGTTATCACATGTGGCGGATGTTAGGAGATGGTGCCGAGCGGGTGATTGGCGTTGATCCTTCGCGGTTATTTTTAATGCAATTTCAAGCGCTAAAACGCTACGCCGAAAAAGCACTCGGCCCATTAAAAGCCGATCTGTTGCCATTAAAAATGGAAGATGTGCCTGCGCGCTTACAAGCATTCGATACCACGTTTTCGATGGGCGTGTTGTATCACCGAAAATCACCGATTGATCATATTCAAGAATTGCGCGATACGCTAAGACCGGGTGGTCAGCTTGTATTAGAGACTTTAGTGATTGATGGAAGATTGGGTGATGTACTGATGCCGGAAGATCGCTACGCCATGATGCGTAATGTGTGGTTTTTACCTTCTGTCGATACCCTGTTGCTGTGGTGTCGGCGTGCCGGGTTGCGTAATCCCCGCGTGGTCGACTTAAATCAAACCAGCATCGAAGAACAACGCACCACCGATTGGATGCGATTTAATTCACTGCCGGATTTTCTTGATCCTAATAATAAAAATAAAACGGCGGAAGGCTACCCTGCGCCGTTGCGCGCGGTGGTTTTAGCCGAAGCGCCATGATCACTTGATCTGCGCTGGTGGGATTTGATGCGATTAGATAAACGACTCTGTAAAAGTACAGGTTTCACCAGCGAACAAGCCACTGCTTTTATTCTTGCTGGCGCAGTGACCGTCGAAGGTGAAATAATTACCGACGTGCGCTGTCAGGTGCATAAGCACACTGATGTCCGGCTTAACGGAACGCCATTAATTCCTCGCCCATATCGTTATCTATTAATTCATAAACCCAAAAATACGGTGTGTTCCAACATCGACGAAGCGTATCCTTCGGTCTTTAATCAGGTCGGTGTGCCCGATCATCACGAACTGCATGTGGTTGGAAGATTGGATGCTGATACCACTGGCTTGGTGTTAGCCACTGACGATGGCCATTGGTCGTTTGAGATTATTCGTCCCGAAAAAAACTGCCCCAAAGTCTATAGGGTGACGTTATCGCGCCCCTTGTCGGAAGCTTGTGCACAGCAGCTTAGAGAAGGCGTACTTTTGCAAGGTATTCAGCAGCCAACCTTGCCAGCAAAGTTGACTTTTTTAACCAGCACTCAAGTCTTGCTAGCCATCACCGAAGGTAAATACCATCAGGTAAAACGCATGTTCGCCGCAGTCGATAATCGCGTGGTTGCCTTGCACCGAGAGCAAATTGGCGAGGTGTGTTTGGACGTTGAAGAAGGGCAGTGGCGAGCATTGACAGCAGCAGAAATTGAAGCCTTCTAACGTTTAATTAATCTTCATAAGTTTGTTAAACCGTCTGCTATTTCTGATTTGTATCTAGAGTGATCTGGTCAATCGCCTCAAAAAACGCATCTTTATTCATTTCACGTTTTACCAATTCAAAGACATTGGCAATGTCTGTGGATTGAAGCGAAAAATAATGCAGCCACTGTTTCATCCGCGACGTCAGTTGCTTCTCTTGAAGGTCCGGCAACGATTTTGCCAAGACTTTCAATAATCCTAAGTTCTGTTGCCAAGTCATCGGTGTGTGCTTGGGGTCTTTTATTTGCAGTCCCAAATCGGGAACGGCCACCAAGCCACGACCAATCATTAAAATATTAGAACCACTTTGTTGCTGACACTGTTGGGCATGCTCGGGCGTCCAGATTTCGCCATTGGCTAGCACGGGAATATCGATCACTTCTTTAATACGATGAATCCACTCCCAATAGGCGGGCGGTTTATAGCCTTCTGTTTTGGTACGAGCATGCACCGTGAGCCATTGAATACCTGCACTCGCTAACGCTTGAGCATTCTCAAGGGTAACGGATTTATCTTCATAACCTAAGCGCATTTTCGCTGTCACGGGAATATCGCTAGGCACTGCTTTGCGCACTGCGGCACAGATGTCGTGCAACATGTCAGGGTATTGCAACAGTACGGCACCGCCCATGTGCTTGTTTACCGTTTTCGCCGGACAACCGAAATTCAGATCAATGGCTGGAGCGCCAAGACTCGCCGCTAAGGCAGCATTTTCAGCCATCAGTTGCGGTTCGCTTCCCAATAATTGCACGTGCACGGGTGTGCCTGCTTGAGTTTTGCCACCGTTATGAAGTTCGGGGCAGAGGCGATAAAACACCTTGGGTGGTAATAGCAGGCCGGATACGCGCACAAACTCAGTAACACAGTGATCAATCCCGCCAATGGCCGTCATCAGTTCACGAAAGACACCGTCCATCAAACCTTCCATCGGTGCTAGAGCGATGTAGGGCGCGCGAGTGCTGGATAAATCAGCAGGAAAGGGGAGAGTTCCGGTGAACATGAAGGGGAGTCTTAGGGTGAAGTCAGAGTGGCAAGTATACGCGATTACTAACAAGCTGGCACTGGCACATGATGCTCGACAAGATGGCCTAATGATGGCGGTTGCTTTACCCCCCCCTTTTAAGTAATCTACTTCGGCTTGTCAACCGCATAACAGGGCGCTTTG
>JARGOI010000317.1 GCA_029212275.1 Thalassolituus sp. | reverse complement strand
TGGCGAAGCCTGTTTTGCGATACACTCCCTGCTTTACATAGTTTGATGCTGAATCTCCGGCGTTAACCGACTATTTCACCTTTGTTACAGGCTGCTCAATGTTAGATCAGATTCGCATCGTTATGGTCAATACCACCCATCCTGGCAATATTGGTGGGGCGGCCCGAGCCATGAAAAACATGGGCCTGAAGCACTTGTACTTGGTGGATCCGTTAACAGATATCACCGAAGAAGCGCGCAAACGCTCTTCCGGTGCGGAAGATATTTTAGAATCGGTAACACTCTGCGCCACTTTGGAAGAGGCAATCAGCGATTGTGAATTGGTATTTGGTACCAGTGCCCGTAGCCGCACAGTGCCTTGGCCTTTGATTACGCCGCGTCAGTGCGGTGACAAAGCTCAGCAAGCAGTTAAGGCAGGCAATCGTATTGCCCTTGTGTTCGGACGCGAGCGCAGTGGCTTAACCAATGAGGAACTGCATTTGTGCCATGCGCATATTCATATTCCGACCAATGAAGCTTTTTCGTCGTTGAATGTGGCGCAAGCGATTCAGGTGCTGGCGTATGAAATGCGCATCGCTTTAACGGCGACCAACCAAGTATCTGAAAATACTTGGGGAGTAGATTGGGATCAGCCGTTGGCGACGCATGAGCAATTAAATGGCATGCTGCAACATATGGAGCAAATGCTCATTGATATTGGTTTTCTTGATCCCAATACGCCCAAGCAGTTAATGACGCGGTTGCGTCGTTTATTTCAGCGCGCCACGCCTGACCGCATGGAAATTAATATATTGCGTGGCATGATGACGATGATGCAACAGAAAATGGCGTCCGCAAGCAATCCGGTTCAGCAAGGCACCGCCAGACAGAACATGGTCCTACATGAAGAGCTGCTACAAGACGAGCTGCTACAAAATAAGCATTTAAATGACATTGAGTCACCTCCAGCAAAAGATAAGGAGTCAGAATGAGTTTTAAAACACTGCGTGAAGATATCGCCTGTGTCTTTGAACGAGATCCTGCTGCACGCAATACCTTTGAGGTATTGACCACCTATCCGGGTGTGCATGCTATCTTGCACTATCGCTTGGCCAACTGGCTCTGGCACGCTGGACTGAAGTGGTTAGCACGTATGTTGTCGACTTTCAGTCGTTGGATGACCGGCATCGAAATACATCCTGGAGCGACTATTGGCCGTCGTTTCTTTATTGATCACGGCATGGGAGTCGTGATTGGTGAAACCGCCGAAATTGGTGATGATTGTACGCTTTATCACGGGGTAACATTGGGTGGCACCAGCTGGAAAAAAGGCAAGCGCCATCCAACCTTGCTGAATGGTGTTGTGGTCGGTGCTGGTGCTAAGGTGTTAGGCCCGATTACGGTGGGTGAAGAAGCGCGTATTGGTTCCAATGCCGTGGTCACTAAGGATGTCCCAGCGGGTGTGACCGTGGTTGGTATTCCCGGACGGATTGTTCGTAAAGTCAACTCGGCGGCCGAAGATCGGCGTCGAGAAATGGCCGCCAAAATTGGTTTTGACGCCTATGGTATGACCGATGATATGCCCGATCCTATTGCACGCTCAATCCATAACTTAATGGATCATATGCACGCCGTGGATAGTAAAATTAGTAACATGTGCCGTGCCTTAAATGAGCTAGGTGACGACAGTTGCAACGAGGCCTTGCCTGAACTAGAGAAAGAAACTTTTGTTAGTTTGCACGAGCGCATGAAGAAAGAAAAAGAAGACGAACAACATTGATGGTTTTGGGATGGCTTTGATTTGAGTCTGCTCAAGCTGAGTCTGATACGATCACCATCATTGTGTTGCATAAGCTCAACAGCGATTCGGAGGGTGTCATGCGTTTAACTACTAAAGGCCGTTATGCCGTGACGGCCATGCTAGATTTGGCCTTGCACCAACACCAAGGCCCGGTCAGTCTCGCCGATATCGCAGGCCGTCAGCGACTTTCTTTGTCTTATCTCGAGCAGCTTTTCTCACGCTTGCGCCGTAATGGTTTGGTTTCTAGCGTCCGCGGTCCAGGCGGGGGTTATCAACTTGGGCGAGCAGCTGAACATATCAGTACAGCGCAAATATTAGATGCCGTCAGTGAATCCCTCGATGCGACTCAATGCGATAAACGTGGTGATTGCCATGACGGCTCTGAATGTCTAACTCATCACCTGTGGATGAATTTAAGTGATCAAATTCATCACTTCTTGGACTCAGTCAGCCTGCAATCCCTTTTGCAACGGGAGCAAACCCAGCGCGAGCAATGCCATCATCAAGAGCCGCTTACTGTCGGAAGCAGCACGGATGCTGAATTGAGATTACAGCGAGTGCCTCTTAACGAATCTTTGGATTGAATAGATTTATGACACCGATATACCTCGATTATGCTGCCACGACACCCTGCGCGCCCGAAGTTGCTGAAAAAATGGCCCAGTGTCTGACCTTGGATGGCTTTTTTGGTAATCCTGCTTCGCGTTCGCATAAGTATGGTTGGCTAGCAGAGAATCAGGTTGAGATTGCACGAGGTCATTTGGCGACACTGATTAACGCCGACCCGCGAGAAATCGTCTGGACATCGGGTGCAACGGAAAGCAATAACTTGGCCATTAAGGGGGTGATCGAAGCCTTACGTCAGCAACAACCGGATGTACCTCTGCACATTATTACCTCGGCGATTGAACATAAAGCGGTGCTTGATGCTGTTGAGCATTTACGTCGCTGGCATGGCGTTGAGGTTACCTTACTGAATCCAGACAGCAATGGACTCATTCATCCCCAGCAAGTCAGCGACGCGCTCAGACCAGAGACCTGTTTGGTCAGTTTAATGGCCGTCAATAATGAAATAGGCACCATTACCGATATCGCAGCGATTGCGCAATTATTGTCATCGCATCGGGCTTTGTTGCATGTCGATGCTGCGCAAGCTATTGGTAAGATCGTAGTCGACACGAAGGCTTGGCAGGTAGATTTAATGTCGATTTCGGCGCATAAATTTTATGGCCCCAAAGGCATTGGTGCGCTGTATGTACGACGTGAACCTAAAGTAGCTGTGACCGCACAGTTGCATGGTGGTGGACACGAGCGTGGCATGCGCTCCGGCACCTTGCCAACGCATCAAATTGTTGGTCTGGGAGAAGCTGCGCGTTTGGTGAGCGAACATCTCGAAGAAGATGAATCACGTATTCGTCGTTTACGCGATGGTCTTTGGCAAACACTAAATGAGCTGCCCGATATCCATCTTAATGGCGATTTAACTCAGCGTGTCGCCAATCATTTGAACGTCAGTTTTGCGGGTGTTGATGGTGAGGTTTTGCTGTCGTCGTTGGCAAAAGTCGCTTTATCCTCAGGCTCTGCCTGCAATTCCGTCAGTGTCGAACCCTCATTTGTTCTGACTGCTTTGGGATTGAATAGGGATATGGCTCACGCAGGGTTGCGAATCAGCTTAGGACGTTACACCACCGACGAAGACGTTGATCGTGCTGGCGCAGAAATACTCCGTGTTGTCCGTGCTCTGAGAGAGCGTTGACGGTTTGCGACAGATTTCATAGATTCCTTTATACAAATTTGTTCCAAAGGTGCGTATAATCCGCGGGTTTTAACCT
>JARGOI010000006.1:11949-23115 GCA_029212275.1 Thalassolituus sp. | reverse complement strand
TTGGAACCATTATGAGTACTGTTTGGATTATTGATGATGATAAATCTATTCGCTGGGTGCTGGAAAAAGCATTACAGCAAGCCAACATCCAAACACGAGTGTTTGAGCAAGCAGAGCCTGCACTGAATCAATTACGTCGTGAACATCCTGATGCCATTATTACCGACATTAGAATGCCCGGCATGGACGGTTTAACGCTTCTTAAAGAAGCGAACAAAGCACATCCAGACTTGCCTGTTATTATCATGACAGCACACTCCGATTTAGAGAGTGCCGTGACGTCTTACCAAAGCGGTGCATTTGAGTACTTGCCAAAGCCTTTTGATGTTGATGAAGCAGTCAGTTTAATTCAACGTGCGATTACCCATTTTGCCGAATTAAATGCCGAACCTGTCGATAGTGTCATTGAAGAACAGGAGCAAGAAATCATCGGTGAAGCTCCAGCGATGCAAGAAGTGTTTCGTGCCATCGGTAGATTATCGCAATCCAATATTACGGTTCTGATCAACGGAGAATCGGGGACGGGTAAAGAATTAGTTGCGCACGCATTACATCGCCATAGCCCACGCTCGCACGAACCTTTTATTGCATTAAATATGGCTGCTATTCCAAAGGATTTGATCGAATCAGAATTGTTTGGTCATGAAAAAGGATCATTTACGGGTGCCGGTGGGCAACGCCGTGGACGCTTTGAACAAGCAAATAATGGCACGTTATTTCTCGATGAAATCGGCGATATGCCTTCCGATACCCAAACACGGTTATTGCGTGTACTTGCCGATGGTGAATTTTATCGTGTTGGCGGCGTGACGCCAGTGAAGGTGAATGTACGCATTATCGCGGCAACCCATCAAAATCTCGAAAGCCTAGTGAAAGAAGGTCGCTTTCGGGAAGATTTGTTTCATCGCCTCAATGTTATTCGCATTCATTTACCGCGACTGTCTGATCGTCGAGAGGACATTCCCAAGCTGTTAACGCATTTCCTTAAACGTGCATCCGAAGAATTGGACACGGAATGCAAAACCTTGCGTTTAGAAACAGAAGAGTTTTTAAGCGCCTTAAATTGGCCAGGTAACGTTCGACAACTGGAAAACACTTGCCGTTGGATCACCGTAATGGCATCTGGTCGCGAAGTATTAATCAGTGATTTACCGCCTGAGCTTATTGAACAAAAAAACAATGTACAAACTTCAGGAAACTGGGAACAAAGCTTGCGCTACTGGGCCGATCAACAATTGGCAAACGGTACTCAACAATTGCTCGATACTGCAGTTCCGGTGTTCGAACGCATTATGATTGAGACCGCATTAAAACACACCGCCGGTCGTCGTCGTGACGCCGCTAACTTATTAGGATGGGGACGAAATACTCTTACCCGTAAAATCAAAGAACTTCACATGGACAATTCAGGTGACGATGAAGACGACGAGTAACTCTCGTTAGCGAATTTCTTTTTTATAAATAACGCGATCGTGACCGCGATACACACCAAAGCGTGCGTTTGCGGTAGGATCTTCAAAGTTGCCATCACCATCATAATCTCCGGTTAGATAACTGGGCGCAGCATAAGTTACTTCCGCCTCGCCAGTATCAGTCGCACCAGCAACGTTGGTGGGAGCAATTAATGTCAGCGTACCAGCGCCCAACACAAAGGTCCCAGTCGAGCTGCGTAATTGCGTTAAAGTAAGTGGCGTCACCGCCGCCAAGCCAGAATCCCAAGTAGTGCACACATCGTCATTGTGACGTACGTAACGCATACCATTGAAATATTGCGCAGTGAGAAACATATCCAAGTCAGCGTCTTCAGGGCCGTAATTATCATCTAAATACAAACGGCCAAAACGCAATTCAAAGCCAGTCAATGGATTAAAATTAACTGGACTATCCAAGTTAACGTTATCGCTGTCGGTTATCGCGGAAACGACATATGTGAGTGCCGGTGTAAATCCAGCGACTTCACTGTTCAAACTACGGTCGTAGGTGAGCGTGTCCGCCATACTCATTTCATAGTCCAACTGACTTGGCGTTGTTCCGTTTACCACCAAGCTCCCTTCATAAAGTACAGCACTGACAGGCAATAGACTGGTATCTTTACCCGTTTGAGTATTGTCTGCGCTGGGGGCTGTAATACCAATGCCTGCAGCCGTCAGTTTTAAGAAATCGCCTTGGGTATAATTTTGTGTGGTGTTACCAGCAAGGTTTTTCGCGACAATCGAAAAAGCAGGTGAAATAAGCCAAGGCAGTTCTTGGCCGCTGTAGGCAAACGTCGCATTACAGGTCGCCGCAAATACACCAGTCCATTCGCCCGCCAAAGCACCAGCATTAGTAACAGTAGCGCTAAAATATGCAGGAATAAAACGTCCTGTGGGCTGGCTAGTAAAGGTGACAGGCGTTGCATCACCGATATTTCCTAAAGTCGCGCCGTAATAAGGTGGCGGTGTCACACCAATATTAAATACCCCCACTTCTATTTGGTTTACGTCTACGATTTGTGAACCGGATGTTTGTAAATAATCCGTGACGGTTGGACTCCCATATATGCTCACTTGGCCACTGTCACCAGCCGCAGGAGACACCACTGAAGAGCTAAACGCAACACTGTCGCCATTACTGGTGTAATTCGGTGTCACACTGTTACCATCGCAAAAGTTGGTTTCACCATCTGCTTGCCATGCCACAGCACTCACCGTTAATGGGAATGAAGCGCCCGCTTGCTCAAATACATCACAGTTGGCGTAATTTCCCCCTAAAGGACTTATACACTCGCCATCGGTTTGTACGCACATACCCGCAGGACGAGCTAAAAAAGTAGCATCCCCCACCATACTTAAACCAGCGTCGACACCACTACCAGTGTAGATAGCATTAAGTTTCACATAACCTGCGTCAGAATAATTTACCGCGACGGTAGCCACGCCACTGGCATTAAATGCGGCACTAATCGATGTCGCTGCTGGAGCTGTTTGTCCTAGAGCAACGCTCGGGCTTGATGCATAAACAGGTAAAGTGCCTGTATTGGGTAAGCTATATTGAGACCATACTTTTATGGTTTTACTAACATTGGCAAATGCAGGTACACACTGAGTCGATGCGTCAGATTTTTTTACCGCTTGAATGGTAGCGTTCTCTCCACGACCGGAAATAAATTCAGGAATCGATACAACAAACCCTGCTTCTGCGTAGGTTAAATCACACAATGAAGAATACGCTCCGCCACCAATTGAGCACTGAGTGGCCCCACCGGTTGTTGACGGGGTTGAAGCTGCAACACCAAGAGTAACCGTGCCTGGTGTTGTTTGACTTAGCGCCGCAGTCGTACTACCACCAGAAAAAGTGAAAGTATTTCCACCACTCCAACCACTGGGTGAGAGAGTTACTGTGACACTGTCGGTAAATAACGCCGAGCATGACGCATCGGCACACACTTGGATAGAAACAGAGTGTGGTTCACAGGTGAGTGCTGATGAAGCATACGCCAGTCTGTAATGATCAGGAGCATTAGGTGTTACGTCGGCATCAAGTACAATATTACTGACATACCAATTATCCCCTAGTAAGTCAAAGAGGCCTACCCCGCCACCCAGCATCACATAGCGTAGTTTAAAATTATCATGGTAAGCGCTGGCAGGTAACGCCTGCGAATACGAGAATGCGCCTCCTACAGAAATAATACCTAAAAAACCCGAATCTGCTACAAAGGTGGTCAGTGTCTGCCAGTTACCGTCATTACGTAAAAAATCAACACGCAGATTTTCCCCAGGATTTGGGGCAGGACCAATCAAACCTAAAATATTAAACGGGACGGTGACATCGAAATCTAAAGTTACGCCATTGGCATTCGAAAAATCGTACACCTTTGATTGCACATCAACATAGCCATTATACAATCTAAGTTGATTCAAACTGGTGATCTGAGCACGTGATGTGTTACTGGCAATCCAATCAACTCCCATAGCTGAGGAGGTTAATAAATCGAGCAACAAAGGTAAGCTATTGACCTTTACACTTATCAATGACAATGCAAAAAAAGTGCTTATTAGTGTATTAAATATTAAATTTCGAAATATTTTCATCGTACCTAATCCTTGGAAAAACGATTATTTATTCTTTAATTAAGACCAAATTTTTTGAACTCATAAGAATATTAAATCGATTAACTTTTTTAATAATACAGTGTTTTCCGTTTTTATTTCATCCACTGGCTCTTGTAACAATAACGCATCGTTTACAATAAAAAATTATTGGCAGCAGACTTGTTTATCGTCTAATTTCTCTCTTATAGATAACACGATCATGACCACGATACACACCAAAGCGTGCGGTCGCACTTGGGTCTTCAAAGTTACCATCACCGTCATAATCTCCGGTTAAATAGCTGGGCACGGCATAGGTTAGTTCTGCCTCGCCTGTATCTGGCGTACCAGCAACGTTGGTGGGAGCAATTAATGTCAGCGTACCAGCTCCTGACATAAAGGTTCCGGACGAGCTGCGTAATTGCGTTAAAGTGAGTGGCGTCACGGCTCCCAAGCCAGAATCCCAACTAGTACATGCATCGTCATTATGACGTACATAACGCGCGCCATTAAAATATTGCGCACTGATATACATATCCAAATCAGCGTCTTCTGGGCCGTAATTATCATCTAAATACAGACGACCAAAGCGCAGTCCAAAGCCGGTTAACGGATTAATATTAACTGGAGTATCAAGGTTAACGTTATCGCTGTCGGTAATCGCGGACACGACATACGTGAGTGCCGGGGTAAAACTAGCGACTTCACTATTTAAACTACGGTCGTAGGTGAGCGTATCCGCCATGTTCATTTCATAGTCCAACTGACTTGGCATTAATCCATTCACCGCCAAGTTTCCTTCATTCAGTACGGCACTGACAGGTAATGGATTGGTGTCTTTACCCGTTTGAGTGTTGTCTGCGCTGGGGGCTGTGATACCAATCCCTGCAGCCGTCAGTTTTAAGAAATCGCCTTGGGTATAATTTTGTGTGGTATCGCCAGCGACGTTTTTTGCCACAATCGAAAATTCAGGTGAAATCAACCAAGGCAGTGCTTCACCGCTGTAAGCAAAAATGGCATCACAAGTCGCCGCCAGAGCACCTTCCTCTGTGACCGAAGCACTAAAATACGCTGGAATAAAACGACCCACTGGACCCGAATTAAACGTGCCTAAGTCATATCCTAAATAATTGGCGGGGGTCACATTGAATTGAAATACGCCCACTTCTGATTCACTCAACGTTACTGCTTGTTTAGCATTTACTGACGCTAAATGATCGTAACTAGTGACCGAAATACTGCCGGGTGAGTTTGCCGGTGATGGCACTAAAATGGTCGCTGACAATACATTATTGGCCACCGCAAAACTGGGCGTAATAGGATTATCACAAAGGTTACTGTCGCCATCTGATTGCCAGCCCACCGCCGTAACATCGAGGTCAAAATCTTCACCGGCTTTTTTAAACACCGAACAAGTAGCATCACCCGCTGCACAATAACCAGCACTGCTGACACACATCCCTGCTGGACGACTGATAAATTGGTCGCTGCCTAACATCACCAACCCTTCATCGCCGTCACTGACACTACCGCTGTAGCGCATATTTAATTGCACCAAACCCGCATCGGTGTAATTGACGTCCATCGTGCTTTCACCGTTCGCATCAAAAGAAAAGGATTGCGAAGTAGCGGAGCCACTGTTTGTGCCAACAGCGACCGTATTTACCGTGACCGGTAAACTTACCACTCGTCCGCTGTCGTTAGGGGTAATGTAGGTTGACCAAAGCGACAAGGTTTTATCAACCGACGCAAACGCTGGAACGCACTGTTGAGTTTCGGTGTCTTTGCGAACGGCACGCACGTTTACCCCCTGTAAACCTTTCGACGCAATAAAGTCACTGACATCAAAAGCAAAGCCACTGTCGGCAAAGGTCAAACTGCAGTTGCTACTGTAACCGCCGCCATCAATGCTGCATAAATTTTCTATGCCAACGATAGCGGGTGAAGAAGAAGCAATACCGACCGAAGTAGAACCTACCGTGCGTTGCGCAAAACTGGCGGTTATGGTGCCGTCCGTAAAAGTAATGGTATCGCCTCCAACCCAACCAGATGGCGATAAATCAATCGTAACACTTTCGGTAAACAGCTCGCTGCAATCTGCGTTAGCGCAAGCGTTAATCAGGACATCGGTGGGGTTACAAGTCAGCCCTGTTGAAGCATAGGATAAACGAAAATGATCGAGTTTTGGCGGAGCATCACGAGTTGCAACAAGTACTTCATCAATGTGCCACAGGTCGTATCTTTTTGAACTGGAGAGTGAACCATCAATTTGATAAAACCTAATTTTAAATTCGCTGTGTAGACCTTCATCAGGAACACTCGCTCGATACCATCGCTCTTTACCTGGCGTCGTTGTAGTACCTAAGTAATAGTCAATTTCATGCCACTGACCATCATTTAAATAAATCTCAACACGTATATCGTCGCCGCTACTGGGGGTTTCACTGTTGTAATTTCCTGACGCATAAAAGTCTGTTCCGGACAGACTGTCGTCACCATTTTTTACCCAAAACTCCATTTCAGCAAAACTCAATCCAGATAAGTCAATATCGCGCGTCGAGGTAATCATTTCACCACAACAAGAATACATACTTTTACTGCCTGATACCGAAGCATGATTGCTAATTTCAGAATTGAAACGTGCATCGACTGGCGTCACCACCCAATCCATCGTACTGACTAAAATATCACGTTCAAAACCATCGTAAAAAAGTGGGTACTGTACTGATCCGACTTCATGATCAACTACGGCAACATCATCGATATGCCAAAAATCTCTTTTAATTGAAGTTCCAGAACCATCAATTTGGCGAAAACGAAATTTAAAATTTGCGTGATATGCTGATGTAGGAATTTTAGCTCGATAAAAATATTCATCTCCGCTGGTAGATCCTCCACCTTCATAAAACTTAACTTCTTGCCATGTATTATCGCTAAGTAATATATCGACATACAAATCATCACCACTGGATGGCCACTCACTGTAATCATCAGAGCCACTGCGCAACCAAAAGGTTAATTCAGCATAATTAACACCGGTTAAGTCAATAGTACGAGAAATAACTTCGACATAGCGACAACAAGTATACATGCTGCGAGTACCTGAATTGGCAATATAAGTACCAATGCCTGCTTCTGATCTTGACTCCCCCTTCACAACAGTCCAATCACTGCCTAATGATGTTCGCTCAAAATCATCGAAAAAAAGGTTAACGCGAGCGTTAACCTGCAAAGAAATTATCGCAATAGAAAGTAGTAATAATTTTACAACGATACTAATATTCATAAGCGTAATTAGGATATATTTAATGTATCAAAAACTCATAAATATACCTTTTCCTTTATGTTATGTTATGTTTAATATTACGAAAAAATCACACCTTCATAATTTATATTTAAGCTTTTATACCCATGACGCATTCCGACGCCAGCAATACTTGATACGTGCCAATGGCATAATGAGTAGATGGAATCACATATTTCATCTCACCAACATCTCTATACTGCGTGTCGAAGCTTCGCCACCAGAACCGCAGCTTCCTATCGAAACCAAAGTAAAGTAATCGATACTGTTTATTGTTTGAGAAGTACATTCCACATCAACACGACATCCAGCTAAACCTGATGAACTGTAAGTGAATGAATAAAACGGAGATGTTGCACAAGAAAGACTGACACTCGGTGAAGGAGGTATTAATAAATTTAGTGCAACTTCTAAACCGGATTCTGCAGAAAAATAAGCACGTTGAGATTGTATTTGTGTAGAAGACGATAGGGCAGAATCCGTTTGCAAAGACGATAACGTAGCAATAACAACAGCCAACACCGTAATAACAAACAACGCAGATATTAAGCCGAAGCCTTGTTGACCTTTAAGTACATTAGAATTACTAGGGGACATTGATAATCCTCACTTGCTGACTAATATTCAGAGATTCCGATGTTTTAGGGTGCAGTAATGTGTAAGAGAAATTGACAATGCCATTACGAGACAGATCTGCAGTTCCATAAGAAAAGTTGAGCGTATTTGATTGTAAATTTGTAGCAAGTACGTCCCTTCCTGTTGCGATAGTACTGGGTAAAGATGTTTTTAAATTAGCAATATCACTGATAAAGCCATAATTATGATAAAGATAAATAAAGCTGCCCTGCTGACAAAGTGTACGAGGTGCCTCACTGATGTAAAAACGTCGTTGCGGTGAATCTTGCGGATAATTATGATCGGAAACTAAATCCACTTGTATCTCACCACTGCCGCTGGGAAACGTTGCCAGACTGTCACTGGTGGAGCCTGGATTAGCAAGAGAGTAGATATTAACTGTAGAAATTGGATAGATTGAAGCGTAACCAGTAATGTCCGCACTGCCACTGTGTCCAACAGCATCGAAAGAAATAATGTCTTCGTTGGTATTAAGTTGTGTGTATTCTGAAGCTATTAAAATACTCATAAACTCAATACACTGACCATCGGTTGTCACACGAATACTACCTGGCATGGCATTGCGTAATAGTCGACTTATTTGTTCGCTCATCACTTTTGCTGAGGATGAAAGTTGTTGTCTTCCGGAACTGCTGATCAGTCCTTCGCCAGTATTTTTTATAAACATAATAGATACGGTACCGACAATGCCAGTGAGTGCGATGGTCATCACTAACTCAACCAAAGTAAAGCCACGTGGATTTATTTTACTGATCCACATTAGTAATTTCCCTTAATTGCAGCAAACTGCCATTGATTACCTTTAGGTTCGATAATAGTGATTGCTATATACTTTGCGCCTCCAGTATTGGCGCCGACACCACTTTCACAGGTAACACTGATAGATACCCTAAACCCTGTGTATTCGGTCGCTAATGATTGCTGAATTGAAGCGGGTGATTCGTTGTTGATTCGATCATAGTCATCCACATCATCAAAAGCTGCACGAGCCTCGCCTTCATCGCTAATTCGGCACCCAGATGGATACGCTGGAATACCTCCAGCAGGGGTCAGCTCATCAAATTTTTTTGACAGGATTTCATCCAAGTATAGCTGTGCTAAATCAACCACTCGAACATCAATTAATGGATCGGAAGATCGTCCGACTAGGACAGAAAATGCGCGCAAAGTCGCGGTGATAGCAATAGATATAATTGCAATTGCAATGACCATTTCGATAAGAGACAGACCGTGTTGACGTTTCATGCAGCCTTCCTCTAAGTTATCCTTCACAATTTCCTAAGTATGCAATTCCAGTTGCTCCCAAACATAATGCTTGCGAATTAGTGCCACTAAACACCAACTGATGGGTTACCCCCGTCATCGCATATTCATCGTAAGAAATATCAATACTATTGCCATTACTCAGGGTGCTACCATCGATAGACAAAAAACCACCAGAGCGATCCAGTTGATGCGAAACAACCGTGGTACCGGATTGAGCGATGGTGTATTGCCAAGAGTTGGCACTTTGAATAACGCTTAAAACAACTGGAGAGGTAGAGGTGGCGTTTGCTAGTGCGCGTTGCTGAGCGAGTGATGCGGTAGCCGCCAATTGATCTCTTGCAGCTAACGTTGCAAAGCCATCACCTTGCATGAACAAACTGCTGGCAAAACCGGACAGTGCTGCCATTAAGGCAATCACTGTCACTAACTCTACCAAGGTAAAACCTTTCATACTGCTTACTAGCAACCCGAAGAAGTAATGGCGACAACCGGAGCCGAAGTAATAGGTGCGGTGTTGTCAGCGGCAGCGGTTGCTGCGGTGTAAGTCACGGTACAGTTCGTTTGCAAGGTATATGTTAGAACCGATGCTCCAGCAGCGCCACCACCGGAAGGTGTATAATCTGCCGATACCTGTGCGGCTGAGGTAATACCAGCTGCGTCAGCAGTAGGATAACCGTTGACCATGGTGATAGAAGTTCCTTCCAATACCACCGCAGTCCCTAACGTGGCACCATTTGCCAACTGTTGGGCATGAGCAATATTGGTCGAAGAACGTAATGCGCCAGCTAATGCTTCAATACTAGCGGTACGAGCTTGCGCACCAAAATCTGCAAATCTTGGCAACGCGAATGCGGATAAAATACCAAGAATTACGATAACCATAATTAATTCAATAAGGGTAAAACCTGTTTGTCTTTTCATGCTCCGACTCCTGTTTATATCGGAAGCCATCATTACCTAAATGTTTTGATGGCAATTAATTTTCATAATTCTATTTAGTATTAATAGGGTGAGTCTTGACTGGCTCGTAATTCCTACTGGGTACAATGTAAACTTTAGTCGAATCTGACACTTTTGCTTTGAAAATTACTAAATGAAACAATTTGAAGCGATCTATAAACATTAATTTCGCAACTAATTACGTGATACGGCACCACTCAACTCCCAAACAGGCAAGAAAACACCCAACGCTAAAATCAATACTAATATGCCCATAAATACCAACAGAATAGGCTCTATAGATTCGGCTAACTTTTTTAACTCGTAGTCAATCTCACGTTCATAAAAATCTGCGACTTGATCAAGTAACTTATCTATCGAGCCAGTTTCCTCACCAACAGCCAGCATTTGCATGACCAATGGGGTAAATAAGCCCGTAGCAGCGGCGGTATTGGTTAAGCGCTCACCGCGCTGTATGCCATCCGCCATCAAAGTAACGTGCCTACCAATGTGGCGATTACCTATAGTGCCGGCTACGATAGACAGGGTATTAACAATCGGAACGCCAGAACTCAACATCATTGCAAAAGAGCGCGAGAATCGTGACAACGCGATGCGCTCTAAAATACTGCCAATCAATGGAATTTTAAGTTTGTATTTATCCCATAAAATACCGCCGGCGCTAGACGACACATAAAGTTTAAATCCAACATAAGAACCAACAGTTGTCGCCAATACTAACGGCCAGTTGTGCTCCATAAAGTTTGACGTAGCGATCAATATTTGCGTGGCAAAAGGGAGTTCTGCTCCTAGCTTAGCAAACACAGAAGAGAAACTAGGGATCACAAACATAGTAATGACGACTAGCGCAACACCAATAGAGCTCATCACCATAATTGGATAACGTGTAGCTGACTTCATCCGTTTGGTTGTGTCTCTTTCCATTTG
>JARGOI010000006.1:0-11849 GCA_029212275.1 Thalassolituus sp. | reverse complement strand
TTTCCTGCATCTATATGGCCATCCGAACTCTGGCCATTATTATCCCGACCTTTGTAGATGAATACCGCCATTAGATATCTTCTCCATCCAGAGACACCGCAACTCGGAAGACTTCTTCGATAGAGGTTATACCCTCTTTAGCCTTTGCTAACGCCGATATGGCTAAAGGTCGATAATGTGACGATCGACGACCTGCTTCCATGAATCCTTGCATATCACCGACGCGCAATGCTGAAGCCATGGCACTGTCCATCTCCAGTAATTCATAAATCCCGATCCGGCCTTGATAACCTGTATTTTGACAGTGGTGACAGCCTCGACCATGTCGGTACTGAACTTGGCCAGCACCTTCCATCAATCGCTCTACCCAGATATGCTGCTGCGGGTCGAGGGTATGATCTTGAGCACAATACGAGCATAATTTTTTAATCAATCGTTGAGCCAGCACTGCTCTTACTGAAGATGCCACTAGATAACTATCAACGCCCATATCAATCAATCGTGCTGGGGTCGATAGCGCGTCATTGGTGTGTAACGTTGACAACACCATGTGACCCGTCATGGCGGCACGTAAACCAATTTCTGTGGTTTCTTGATCGCGCATCTCACCAATTAAAACGATGTCAGGATCTTGTCGTAACGCAGCACGTAATACAGTTGAAAATTGCAAGCCAACCTTACTATTAATTTGTACCTGATTAATACGTGGTAAACGATATTCGATTGGATCTTCTGCTGTAATAATTTTCTTTTCAGGGCGATTAAGAAGATTTAATGCCGCGTACAATGTCGTTGTTTTACCAGAACCAGTGGGACCCGTTACCAGAATCAAACCATGTGGACGAGTAATTAAATATTCGAAGCGAGAACGAGTTTCAGCATTCATGCCTAAAGTATCCATACTAAGAATACCATTGCTTTGATCAAGCAAACGCATTACCACGGATTCACCAAACTGGACAGGCATCGTAGACAAACGAACATCGATATTGCGATTTTTAACACGAATATTAAAACGCCCATCTTGGGGTAAACGCTTTTCCGAAATATCTAAACCCGACATAATTTTAAGCCGAGATACCAACGCCGAAGCTACTCGGCGTTCGTTCACTACTTGCTCTTGTAACTCACCATCGACGCGCAATCGAATTCTTAATTGAGTTTCTTCAGGTTCAATATGTACATCCGAAGCTTTCACTTGAACCGCGTCTTCAAACAAGCTTTGTAACAAACGTACAACTGGCGCTTCACTAGTATCAGAAGCTGATACTAGTGCATTAATATCAAAATCACTGCTTTGTAATTCACCTGCAAGCTCCCCAGCAATGCTGGCCATTTTTTCTTGACTACGGTAAACCGTATCTAAAATTCCTAGCAGCTCTTGCTCTTGAACAAACGCAGGGTTGACTTGACCTTTCAACGTACGTTGAAGATCATCAATTGCCATCAAATCCGTTGGATCAGACATACCTACTAAAAATCCGTCGGCATTTTCAGACAATAATATACAGCGATAGCGACGAGCTTTTATCTCAGGCAAACGCAAAACCAACAAAGAATCTAAGCGGAAACGCGCTAGTTCAATATATGGATAACCAAAATACTTAGATAACTCTTGTAATAAATCGATTTCACTAATAAAGCCGAGATCAGTAATGGCTTTACCTAGTTTTTTTCCGCCACGTTTTTGTTCAGTAAGCGCTTTTGCAAGCTGCTCTTCATTAATAAGCTTGCGCTCTAAAAGAAGGTCGCCGACACGTACTTTTTTAATTGTATGATTATCCATAAAAATTCCGATTTCGATCTAACATGAAAAAATATTAATAAAACATATCTTGATATCGGTTATTCAGATTATCTATTTGCGCTTGATCAATCGCACTTTCAATTACTTTAGGTTGTAATAATATGACTAACTCGTTCTGAACCGTTTCCTGACGTGTTTGTCTAAATAAGTATCCAAGCAAAGGGATGTCGCCTAAAAAAGGAACCTTAGCGATGCGTTCTCGAGTTTTAGTTTGCATTAATCCACCGATAATAACGATCTGTCCTGACTTTGCTCTAATGATAGAGTCTGTTTCTCGTACGGAACTCAACGCCAATGGCAAGCTGTATTCTTGATCATTCAATTGAATAACTTTTATTTTTTCTTCAACATCAGTAACCGTGGGATGAATGTGCAATATAATCTCATTATCGGCACTGATCTGAGGCGTCACATCTAGCGCAATGCCAGAAAAGAAAGGAGTTAATTCGATTTCTGGTGTATCAGATGTTCCGGTGACCGTTGCTGTCGTAGTACTTTTAATATCAGTGACGAAGAATTCATCACTACCGACTTTTATCACCGCCTTTTGGTTATTAACGGTGGCAATGCGAGGATTTGATAACACATTAACATCACCCTGTTCTGCTAACAGATTTAATGCACCGTTAAAATCACCACTATTAATATTCATCGAGAATAGGCCACCCAAGTCTCCAATGTTCAGAGGGTTTGACCCTTGTTCTGCAAGGACATTAGTGGTTTTACCTTGATATAACAAGCTGTCCCAACTGATACCCGCCTGGAAACTATCATTCAGTGATACTTCGACGATTTTTGCTTCAATAAGTACTTGGCGTTGCGCGATCAGTTCAGAACGTTGTAAATATTCTTGTATTTGATTCATGGTTTCTGGCATGGCCTTGACGATAACCATACCAGCATGAGAATCGACCACGACTTGCGTATTTTCTGATTGACCAGAAATCAATATCAATGTTTGTTGTAACTCAGTCCAAAATTCAGACCCAGTAAACGTTTCAACTTCTGAAGAATTAGTCGAGGAAGTAGTCGATGTACTACCAGAATCAGAACTGGATGATACATCCACAGGGGACCCGTTACTGACTTTCATACCAGAACGACCTGAGCGTTTAACGTTTAAATAATTAATTGGAAACATGCGCGTTTGTGGCGACTTAGGTAAAATTTGTACTCCATAATCTGAGCGTTTAAATCCATAACCATAAATATCACGAGACGCAGACAATACATCGTGTAAATTAACATTTTTCATTGTCAACGATATATTCCCAGACACTGCTGGGTGAATAATAATATTCTCTTTAGTGCCATCTACCAAACTGTTAAAGAATGCGACTGCTGGAACATTATCAGCAAACACATCAAACCGCTGATCTAGTGTTTCTGGCACAGAGACTATTTCAACAGCATTATCTGCAGCAATAACGTTTTCCTTTCTTTCTTCTGCCTTTAAAGGTTGCCAAAAGGAATTAGTTTTTACTTTATCTTTCTCTAAAAAATTACTACACCCAGAAACCAACAGAACTGCAATTATCAACAAACATGCTTGAATACTTGTTAATATAAAATGTATGAATTTTTGCATTACATTGATCCTTGTTCTGTAGATGACTTTGTAACATTTATCAAAGACAATTCTCGTTGACTTCCAGCATAGAAAATCACTACGCCAGTTTTTTTAACTTTAACAAGACGAATGCCTTTCTTTATTTGGCCTTCGTTGATAACATCACCATTAATGACTGCTTTACGTATATCTTTTGAAATCATTATTTGCTGTAAATTAAGAATTTTCTGGGGTTGTCTTGCCACTTGATCCATTGATTTTTTTTGCGCATTAGGAGGCCGCATAGGATCTGCTGAATTAGCAACCGAGGAAATAAGAAATGCACAAATAAAGCTTATAATTAGTCGCTTATTCACTGAGAATTTCCTCACGCGCGCTGAGTGTATAAATTTCTATTTGTAGTCTTCCTTCTGGATATTCTTCAACATTATATTTCAATGTTTGCCAATAGAGTTTCCAAGGTAAATCATCTAGCCGTTTTAGATAACTTATAATAGAAGGATAGTCAGATATGAGCTCAACGCGAACCGCATGACGATATAAGCTCACTTTACGAAATTCTTCACTGTCTTTAGCAACATTCTCACTAGGGTTATTTTTTAAACTGACTAACTTAAGGTTGCTTTCCTCAGTGAGCATTTTTTCTAAAACTTCTGGCATACTCCCAGCAGAAACTAAATTTTGCGTCACGCCACGTATACGCTCTTCCATTGTTTCTAGTTGGCTTTTCACTCGATTCAGATCGTCCCTTACGGACTCGTTTAAATCGATGAGTGGTGAACTTCTTAAACGCTGCAAATGGGTTTCCATGCGCGCCAGATTCGTTTCAGTTTCATTCGACTGTGTACGCAGAGCAGTACCGGACTTCATTAGTGGCAATACGATAAAAGCACTGATCACTGTCGCAAACACTATATGTATCGTTGCTTGCGTTAAATTCCTTTCGCGTTGGCTCATGGCACGATAGTGCTCTAAAAATTGCACTATCGATTTATTCTCCCACCATAAATTTGTCATAACCTAGCCTCACTTAACAACATTTCGGCACTTTTGGCTTTTGTTTTTTCACCACTAGGTTCTTTATCTTCGGGAAAGCGTGTGTCTAATTTAAATTTTATCCAACCGGTCTTTTCATCTTTACTAATATCAACTACTCGAAATGCATAATTTTTATAACTGTTTCTTTTCAATAAACTGTCGGCATATTGCGATACTTTTGATGGATCATCAGTAAAGCCTTCTAGCGTTAGATTTTCTCCTGCATCATCAAATTTAAACGTATCCAACCAAACACCTGAGATATTCTGTTGCCCTAACTCTTCTACTAGGTTTGTGAATGAACGACTTTGTTGAAGTTCGGTATATGACAAATAGCGCAATATTTGTCTGGCGCTTTCCAAATCGGAACGATATTCATCCCGCTGTTCGGACAGTGCAGCATTTATCTCGACTGGGGGACGTTCTTTTTCTAGGTTAGCAACTTCTTGCTCAATCTGAGCGTAACGACTCTTAACTTTTTCAAATCGACTTTCTTGGCTTTTCATATTGACTGTCAGGCCAATACTTAATAAAAAGAAAAATATTAAACTGGCAGCATAGCCTGTTAATATAAACCGTAGATCCTCAGGAAACTGAGGAGGCTTGAATTCGTCAAGATAGAAATTTATCTGCTGTTTAGCCTGCCAATTCATAGCTCAACGCTCCTCCTAATGCCATCACTAGAGATGCGGTTAACGGTTTAGTCGATTCTTGACGATTAAAGATACTTTCTAGAGAAAGTAATCGCACAGGCGTATTGAGTTGTTCTTCTAACTCACCCAGCACCGCCGAGATATCTATTTGGTCGGGTTTCATTAACCAGAGCTCAGACACTGAACCCACGCCAATTTGGCTTTCAAAATAGTCCATAGATCGTTGAATTTCTAACGCTAAAACATCCAAACGACTGCTGGTTTGCAGGCTCAATTCACCTTCTTCTGGCAACACTTGATTTAAACCAAGATCATCAATTCCCAAGGGTATTTGACGCGTACAGTACAAAGCACCTTCGCGATAAAGATAAATAACACCACTATTAGCTTCGAATCGCAGTACGCCTATGCAGCTTTGAGGGTCGATGTAAGATAAAACATTTAAGGTACTTAATTCGTTGATGAGCATTCGTTCTAAGCGCAAGTTTTGATTAATACAAAAGTCGACGATGCGTTGTAAATAGCGACGATCGGTAATTGCGGCATAAGACATCGTCACACGCCCACGATAAGCATCTGCGGGTAACGGAAACGCTTGGAGTACTTTGTTATTTGCACTCTCTCCCGTAAATTCTGCGATTCTAAAACTCAGCGCTGCACTCAGTTCATTGACGGGTACTTGGGGTGATTCAACCAGATGTAGTTCGTATTCTCTGACATCTAAACAAACTACCGTCGGTAGGTTGCCCAAGTTTTTTTCTTCAAGCCATACCGCCAGACCATCAAATCCTTGCTCATCACTTTCAGGAATATAACTTTCAATCACACCACGATCTGTGCGTAATACCGCCCAAACCTGACCATGATTCAGTTCAATACCCAAACAGGCATTTTTCAGCGATGAATTTTTCTGCCACGGGATTCTCATGGCTTACCTCTCAATTCAATAAGACTCTGAATTGAGTGTAGACCATAGTTTAAAACTTGATGGTCTATCCGTTAGTAGCTGACTATAGTGTCTTTCTGTTAGACCATATTTACTTTGGAGCATCATGTTTCACATCGTACTGTTCGAACCAGAAATCCCCCCCAATACGGGCAACATAATTCGCTTGTGCGCCAATACTGGCGCCTCTTTACACCTGATTGAACCACTTGGGTTTGATATGGAAGAGAAGAGCTTGCGCCGCGCAGGATTGGACTACAGTGAATGGGCTGAGATACAAAGATACACAAATTTCCCTGAATTCATTACACGTCAACAGCCAAAACGGCTATTTGCGCTTACAACAAAAGGTCATACGACGCATTCTGAGGTTAAGTTTCAGGTTGGCGATTATTTGATGTTTGGACCAGAAACTCGAGGCTTGCCTGAGGAAATCCGTCTGCAAGTACCGAAATCGAATTGGTTACGATTACCAATGACCCCTAATAGTCGCAGTATGAACTTATCTAACACCGTGGCAGTGATGCTTTATGAAGCATGGCGACAAATCGGTTACGAGGGAGGTAGCTGACAAATAATGCGGAGTTGCGATGACCAAAATCGCAGCAACAGTCTTAAATAAAAAAAGCGGACATAGAGTCCGCTTTTTTGTGCTGAAAAATCAAGTCAGACTCAGTGAGTCGCTTGTGATTCCGCGTCTTTCTGAGCTGCCTGTGCTTCTTGCAGGCGTTGCTGATATAGCGCATCAAAATTAATGGGCGAAAGCATTAATGCTGGGAAACCGCCTTTAACGACTAGATTATCAATGTTTTCACGCAAATAAGGGAACAGGATGTTGGGGCACATTGCACCTAACATCTGCGCAAGTTGTTGCTCGGGAATATTGATCGCAACAAACAATCCACACTGTACCAATTCAACCAAGAACGCTGTTTCGCCTTCGTTTTTAGCAGTAACTGTTACCTTAATGGCCACTTCATAATGCTGTTCATCTACTTTGCGACCGGTGGTATTCAGATCCAGTTTAACTTCTGGCTTCCACGCTTTTGTAAACGCCGCTGGCGAATTAGGGGCTTCGTAAGATACATCTTTTAAGTAGATGCGTTGCAGCGCGAATTGCGCTTGCGGAGTATCGGTCTCGGCCATGATCTAGGCTCCTATTTATTTTGTCGTCTTGTGTTAACGTTTGGATATTTCAGATTTTCCGAGCAAAGTAGTACTCAGCACTCATATTATTCTACACAGTCGTTACTCATCCATGACGGCTGTGTAGTTTCATTATTTCTTAACTAAAGGAAGGTTCTGGTTACTCCATTCCATCATCCCGCCTTTCATGCGTAATGCGTTATAACCTTTCTCACGCAGCATTTTTCCGGCCATGCCAACGGTTTGGCCAGTCTTACATACCAATATAATGGGGCGTTCTTTGTGACGTTCAAGTTCCCCCATGCGACTGGCTAGGGTTGCGTAAGGAATATTCACCGCATCAACCAAATGACCTACGCCAAAATCAGACTTATCACGAATATCCAACACAAGGGCATTTTCTTTATTAATTTTCTGGGTAGCCTCTGAGGTGCTGACCGAAGGGCCATTACGGCGATCGTTATCCCATAACAAAGCAGCGATAAACGCACCCCAGATAAGCACTAACCACCAATGATTGGTAACAAATTCAAATATATTATCCATGACTCTTCTACTGTTACTAAATTCGACTGGCGGCAGTATACCCGCAGAGGCGGTTTGGCTCCACCTGATTAGCCTATCGACTACACAATACTCGCACACATAAACGGATGAGTAGCATTTGGTCAATTCCGCAATGACTTGTACAAAGCGACTGAGCAGAGTTATTCAGAGCTTCACGAAATGAGGTACAATGCAATTTTTGTCGTATACAAGGTGAATTGAGATGATTGCGCGACCCAAACCGACCGCACTGATTATTTTAGATGGCTGGGGCTATCGTGAAGAAACCGCCAACAACGCCATTGCCAACGCCAATACGCCAAATTGGGATCGCTTGCTAAAAGATTACCCTAACGCACTGATTCAAACCTCAGGCGAAGCGGTTGGCTTACCCGATGGACAAATGGGCAATTCTGAAGTCGGTCATATGAATTTAGGCGCCGGACGTGTTGTTTATCAAAATTTTACGCGCATCAATAAAACTATCCGCGATGGTGAACTAAGCAATAATGCCGCCTTAGTTGCCGCAATGGAGAAAGCCAAAGCCGCCGACGGCGCGGTTCACTTCTTAGGTCTTTTATCCCCAGGTGGCGTACACAGCCACGAAGATCATTTGCTTGCTTTGTTGGATATGGCCAAAGAAAAAGGCATCGAACGCGTATTTGTACACGCTATTCTGGATGGTCGCGACATGCCACCACGCTCGGCTGAGCCGTCATTATCCAAGGTTGAGCGCCATTGCGAATCCCTTGGAAACGCTCGCATTGCTACCATCATTGGCCGTTTTTATGCCATGGATCGGGATAATCGCTGGGAACGTGTGGAGCAAAGTTACGTCGCGATGACTTCCGGTCAAGCCGAATTTTGTGCCGCCAGTGCCGTTGAAGCCTTGCAAGCAGCCTATCAACGTGATGAAAATGATGAGTTTGTCAAAGCCACAATTATTGGTGAAAGTGTTGATCAACCCGGTTTAGTTAAGGATGGCGATGCCATCATCTGTTTTAACTTCCGCCCAGACCGTTCGCGTGAAATTACCCGCGCATTTGTCGAAGGCGAATCATTTACTGGTTTTCAACGCGAGCAACGCCCTGCCCTGAGCGATTACGTCATGCTCACTGAGTACGCCGCCAACATTCCTGCGAGCTGTGCTTTTCCACCAGAAGCCTTAATCAACGGGTTAGGTGAATACATGGCAGATAATAAAATGAAGCAGCTGCGTATTGCCGAAACCGAAAAATACGCCCACGTCACCTTTTTCTTTTCTGGTGGTCGTGAGCAGGAGTACGATGGTGAAACGCGTATTCTGGTTAAGTCACCCGACATTGCCACCTACGATCTTCAACCAGAAATGAGCGCTCCAGAAGTGACCGATAAACTTGTCGATGCTATCCACAACGGTGGTTATGATTTAATCGTTTGTAACTACGCTAATGGCGACATGGTTGGACATACGGGTGTTTACGAAGCCGCAGTGAAAGCAGCAGAATGCATCGACGAATGCTTACGCCGCGTTACCGATGCCATTTTAGCCGTAGGTGGTGAGTGTCTTATCACTGCAGATCATGGCAACGCAGAAATGATGTTGGATGCCAATGGTGAAGCTATGACTCAACACACGACTGGGCCTGTCAATCTGATTCATGTGCATGGTCGCTCTGAGCGCACCCAATTACAGCCAGGCAGCCTTTGCGATATAGCCCCAACCTTACTAAATATGATGCAACTGTCCGCTCCCAACGAAATGACGGGAGTATCGTTGATTAGAGAACCATCATGATCAAACCGATACAGCTGAGTTTCGTTTTTTTTATTATCTCAGCATGGCTTGCATCTCCAGTCTTAGCGGATGAACAGCAACAACTTGAAAAAGTAAAAGCCGACATTCGCCAACTGGAAGTTTGGTTAAAAGAAGCACGCAGCGAGTATGACAGTGTTAATCGCGATTTACGCAATTCCGATAAAGACATTGCTGAATTGGTTCGCAAAATTGAAAACACCCGCAAAGAGCTGGCAGAGGAGCAAAGCCGCTTAAAAAAGCTCCAAGCGGAGCAGGCGCAACTGCACCAGCTCCAGCAACAACATCAACTCAAGCTCACTGAGCAGATCCGAACCGATCAACGGTTGGGGAGTGAGTCTGCGTTGCGATTTTGGTTGGCTCAAGATGATCCGGTACAGCAACAGCGGCTGACCAAATATTTTGGTTATTTTAATCGTGCTCGTATCGATGAAATTCGCACCACAATCGATACATTAGAGCGACTCAATAATATTGAAACACTGATTGCTCAACAAACAGCCAAACTTCGCAACACCGAAAAAGTACTCGTGACTCGTCGATCTGAATTAGACCGAGAGCGTGAGGAACAAAAGAAGATACTGGCACGTCTGAATAAACAAATGAGCAGTGAAGAGCAACGTCTGCAAACACGTCGCGCCGATCGCAGTCGTTTAGAATCCCTATTGGCAGAAGTTGCCAATATGATCAGTCGCAGTATTCGAGGCAACGATGAAACACCCTTTGCTAAATTACGCGGAAAGTTGCCCAGACCTGCCACGGGTAAGGTATTACTTGCTTATGGTAATCGTAATGACGATAACAAAACTCGATCTGAAGGTTGGCGAATACGTGTTAGTGAAGGGGACAGCGTCAAAGCAATTCACCATGGACGCGTAGTATTTTCTGACTGGTTGCGCGGCTTTGGGCTGTTAATTATCGTCGACCATGGCAGTGGTTATCTTAGCCTATATGCCCATAATCAATCATTATTACGCGACGTTGGCAGCTGGGTCAGTGGCGGTGATGTGATTGCTAAAGGTGGAAAAAGTGGAGGTCAGGCAGATGCTTCTCTCTACTTCGAGATTCGTCATAAAGGTCAGCCCGTAGATCCTGCGATTTGGATCAAGCGTGGTTAAGGCATATTGAACACTGACAAAATTATATATTCTACATTTAAGTAAGAAGGTACGTTTTCTTAACAGTCTTTGACTTTTGTGCCATTCTTCAATGATTCGTGATCGCCACAGCGATCCTTACTAAAGAGCTAAAAATAATGCTGAGCTACTGGGTTAATCTTCGTCAATGTTTGTTGTGTCTACTTCTTATCGGCAGTTCGAGCTTCGCCAGCGACCCTGCAACATCGAATCTCGATACCGAGCTAGACAGCCAAACGCAGTCAAACCTAGATCCCCTGCCCCTTGAAGATCTGCGTCGATTTGCCGAAGTCTTCGAACGTATTCGTAGCTCTTATGTAGAAGAAGTCGATGATCAGACCCTGTTTAATAATGCCATTAAAGGCATGCTCAGCTCTTTAGATCCCCACTCAGCCTATTTGCAAGAAGATGACTTTTCCGAATTACGCGAAACCACTGCAGGTAAGTTTGGTGGGCTTGGCATCGAAGTGGGCATGGAGAACGGCATGATTCGCGTGATCACTCCCATCGATGACACCCCAGCTCAACGTGCAGGCATTAACGCGGGCGATTTGATTGTCACGTTAGATGGCGAGAGTGTAATGGGTCTTACTCTTAACGAAGCAATCGAACGCATGCGTGGCGAACCTGGCAGTGATATTCAACTCGAAGTGCAGCGTGGTTCCGAAAAGAAACTGTTGTCATTTACCATTACCCGCGCAGAAATCAAGGTGGCCAGTGTGCGCAGTGAAATGTTGGGTAATGGCATCGGCTATTTGCGAATTACTCAATTCCAAGACAAAACCGGATCAGAAACGCGCGATGCAGTGACCGAAATGAAAGAGCAACAATCCTTACAGGGAATTATTTTAGATTTACGCAATAACCCAGGTGGTGTTCTCAATGCTGCGGTCGAGGTAGTTGATAGTTTTATTTCGGAAGGGTTAATTGTTTATACCGAAGGTCGCAGTAAAGATTCAGACATTCGTTATTTAGCCAGTACCAATACCATCGCTCCAAATATCCCGATGGTGATTTTAATTAATGGTGGCTCGGCATCTGCATCTGAAATTGTTGCGGGGGCACTGCAAGACCACAAACGTGCAGTGATAGTCGGTACACGATCATTTGGTAAAGGATCTGTGCAAACGATATTGCCAATCACCGAAACGTCGGCGGTTAAAATGACCACCGCACGTTATTTCACACCCAACGGTCGCTCTATCCAAGCAC
>JARGOI010000316.1 GCA_029212275.1 Thalassolituus sp. | reverse complement strand
TGTCCCAAGGTTTATCTAATAAGGTTATCGCCCAACACCTTAAAGTCTCTGAAAACACCATCAAAGGCCACCTGCGGGATATGTTTAGAGTATTAAAAGTAACAAACAGAACGTCTTGTATGATTAAAGCGAATAATCTCGGATTATTAGGGCAATAATATGAATACCCTTGATAATTCAGTATATCCGTCAACTAAAAACGATTTAGAGAGCATTGAACACTCAATAAAAGAGCAAGCAACAAAAGATTTATACGATCGAATGCATATCGTCATTTGGGGAACATTCATTCTCACTACCACCATTTTTTTCACCTTGAACTCAGATATAGCCAAAGAAACTAAACTTTATTGGTATATTTTCTCAATATTAGTTATGACTTATGGTGTTTTCTTATTAATCTGGTACACAAAAAAAGCAACAGACTACTCAATATTTTTTTGGCGCTCAAATTATATGTTAGGTGTTATTTGTCTAGGATTAATTTGGGGAAGTGCAGGTCTATTATTTTTCGATTCTACGCAGCCGACAAAGCAACTATTGCTATTTTCTTGCATTGTTGGAGTCACTATTTCTGGAGTCAGTAATAGTTCTGTTTGGTTAGGCAGCTTTTTAGCATTCCTATTAATTACTAATGTGCCAATGACTACCATGTGTTTTTTAGAGGGATCAACTGAATACACAGGACTTGGTGCGTCATTTACTGCTTACATGTTTGTTGCTTATATGATCTCAAAGTCATCTAATAAATCCTATATTAAAATTAATGAACTCGGTATTAAAAACTATCAATTAGCAATGAATTTGCAAACACAGTATCAAATAAGTCATGCTGCAAATCGAGCTAAAACCCAATTTTTAGCTTCAGCAAGCCATGACCTTCGTCAACCTGTACATTCCTTAGCGTTACTTATAGAGACTTTAAAGTCAGAAGCCGCCTCTGATAATGCTAAAGATATTATATCTAAAATGACAACATCGGTAGCTGCAATTGATGATTTATTAGTCAAACTTTTGGATATTTCAAAGTTAGACTCTGGTGGCATTAAAATTGAAACATCGAAATTTCCCTTAGATCCATTAATTACTAATATTATTAATGAATGTAAGCCTATCGCCGAGAAAAAAGGCCTGATAATAGAAAATAAAAACATAGAGTATTATGTTGAAAGTGATATGATTTTACTTGGTAATATTTTGAGAAACTTTTTTACTAATGCGATTAAATATACCAACAAAGGAAGTATAAAATTAACTTACGAAATTTTAAAAAATGATCTTATTATTAATATCTCTGATACTGGAATAGGTATACCAGAATCAGAATTTGATAATATTTTTCAAGAATTCGTCCAACTAGATAATCCTGAAAGAGATCGTCAAAAAGGTCTTGGGCTCGGGCTTTCTATTTGTAAACGAATTGCCGATTTACTTAAGCACGATCTATACATGATATCTAGTGAAGGTGAAGGATCTGTATTTTCGATTGTCGTACCGGTCGTTGAACAATCCCATTTATCTAACGGAGGCAGTCCTGCACTGACAAATCATATTGCTAGCCTCTCTGGCGTAAGAGTTTTAGTTATTGAAGATGACAGTATGGTGTTAAGTAGTACTGAAAAACTTCTGATGTCATGGGGGGTAAGTGTCAAAGGTGCAACGGATATCGATACAGCGATTAATCTCACCCAAGATGATCCTAAATGGTTGGACATCATTATTTCTGACTATCGTTTGGCAAAGAATGAAAATGGCAGCCAAGCCATTAAAATGGTGTGTGCCACTGCTCAACGAACCATTCCTGGACTCATTATTACAGGTGATACCGCACCAGAATGCTTAAAAGAATTGTCTGAAAGCGGATTTGAGGTCATCCATAAACCAGTGAAGCCAGCCTTTTTACGTAATGTTCTCAATAAATTTGTTAAAAACAACCTACAGCAGTGACTTTTCCTCGCGTAATTGTAAAATTGAACGACTGTTTTGTTTATTTTTCGCACAAGGCCTGTTTTTTCTACTGGCTTGCTCTAAGCTAAGTTTATCGCTGCCGGATTCCTATCCTGTTGATCTAGGCCCGGCAGCGAACACATAATTAAAAACATCAGAGCTGTCAGGTTTCACATCGATAACAATAATCGTGAAATCCGTATTAACAAAGGCAGCGCAGTATGTGGCGAAGATGTTATGAGATTCGCCAGCAGACCCTTGGTCGTCGACGTAAATCTCCGACCAAGGTGTTTTCTTTATTTATTCCTACGTTCAGCTATTCGTCTACTTTTAGTTCCTAGTTAGGCCATTCCCATTCTATTCAGTCCTTCTGGTATCATTCAATCAAATTAGCACCTCAGATCATTGATTCAGCAATAGACGAATAAACACAGCCTTATGAATAAACTAAAGCGCACCGAAATTTTTACGCGTCTGCGTAACGAAAATCCAAATCCCGTGACTGAGCTGGAATACAACAGTCCTTACGAGCTGTTGGTGGCGGTGGCATTGTCAGCCCAAGCAACCGACGTTAGCGTGAACAAAGCGACTCGTAAACTGTTTCCAGTGGCGAATACGCCCGCAAAAATTTTGGCGCTGGGCGAGGATGGTCTTAAGGAGTACATTAAAACCATCGGCTTGTTTAACAGCAAAGCGAAAAACGTCATCAAGATGGCGGAATTGCTGCTGGAGCGCCACAACGGCGAAGTTCCTGATAATCGTGAGGATCTTGTCGCGCTTCCTGGTGTCGGACGTAAGACCGCCAATGTGGTGCTAAACACAGCGTTTCGGCAAATTGCTATGGCGGTCGATACGCATATTTTTAGGGTGTCCAATCGCACGAAAATAGCACCAGGTAAAAATGTCGATGAAGTTGAAGCACGGTTAATTCGCTTGGTGCCAGAAGAGTTTTTAATGGATGCTCATCATTGGTTAATTCTTCATGGTCGCTATGTTTGTGTGGCCAGAAAACCAAAATGCGATGCGTGTATTATTGAAGACCTGTGTGAATTTAAACAAAAAACCAGCGAATAATGTGATACAAACCACCGAATAAGGGGAAGCTGATGAGAATTTTACATACGATGTTGCGCGTTGGGGATTTGGATAAATCTATTCTTTTTTATACCAACATTATGGGAATGCATTTATTACGTAAAAACGATAACCCAGAGTATAAATACACGCTAGCATTTGTCGGTTTTCAGCCAGAAAAGGAAGGTGCCGTATTAGAACTGACCTATAACTGGGATCAGAGCCAATACGACTTAGGCACGGCTTATGGTCACATTGCGATTGAAGTCGATGACGTTGCTGCAAGCTGTGACAATATTCGTAACGGCGGTGGCAAGGTGACGCGCGAAGCGGGCCCAGTGAAAGGAGGGAAAACCATCATCGCTTTTGTTGAAGATCCCGATGGTTATAAAATAGAATTAATCGAGAAGAAAGAACCTTTTCCGATAGAGCTGTAAATCGCCCGCGATTACTTGTAACAATTAATTTTTTTAGCCCAAGGGATAAACAATGCTGTCGGCGTAACCACACAGTACCTCGATGGTGCCAGCCCATTGTTTATCTAACTCAGCATCGCCGCTGTCGATAATTAATGGGCGACTGGCTAACGCTGATATTTTGGTTTTAGTCGATATCACTTGAATATTGTCTTTGCCGA
>JARGOI010000315.1 GCA_029212275.1 Thalassolituus sp. | reverse complement strand
TGGTTTAAGACATTATAATGCTTGATATTAAATACCTCCGCGACAACCTCGAAGATATCACCACTGCCTTAGCAAAAAAAGGCTACGAATTTGATCAGGTGACGTTCGCACGCCTCGACGAAACCCGCAAAGCAGCGATGGGCCACGCCCAGTCCTTGCAGGCTGAAAAGAAAAAAGCCTCTAAGCAAATTGGTGCATTAATTGGTCAAGGCATGTCGCCTGAAGATGCCAAAGCACAAGTTATGAGCGGCTTGGATGCAGATATTACCCAAGCAGAGCAAGACGCTAAGCTGGCCGAACAAGCGCTACGCGACCTGTTGATGAGCGTTCCTAACGTACCTTTGGCCGAAGTGCCGGTGGGTGCCAGCGAAGACGATAACGTCGAAGTGCTGAAATGGGGCACACCGAAAGAATTTGCCTTTCAGCCTCAAGACCACGTCGACCTGGGTGCGCCGTTTGGCCTTAACTTCGACGCTGGTGCCTTGGTGGCTGGTTCACGCTTTGCGGTAATGTCTGGTGCCATTGCGCGTTTACATCGAGCGTTGATCCAATTTATGCTCGACACGCACACCTTAGAACACGGTTACGAAGAAACTTACGTGCCGTACCTGGTGAATCGCCAAGCATTGGAAGGCACCGGTCAATTACCTAAGTTCGAAGAAGATTTGTTTAAAATCCCGCAAGCCCAAGGCGAACGTGATTTATACCTAATTCCAACCGCGGAAGTGCCGGTCACTAACTTGTTGCGCGATGCGGTGAACGAAACAACGTTGCCGATTAAAAAAGTTGCGCATACACCATGTTTTCGCAGTGAAGCGGGCAGTTATGGTCGTGACACGCGCGGCATGATTCGCCAGCATCAGTTCGATAAAGTCGAATTAGTGCAATTTGTGCAAGCCGGCGAATCTGAAAAAGCCCTTGAAGCATTGACCGGACACGCCGAAGCTATTTTGCAAAAACTCGAATTGCCTTATCGCAAAGTAATTTTGTGTGGCGGCGATTTAGGCTTCTCTGCAGCGAAAACCTACGACTTGGAAGTTTGGCTGCCCGGTCAACAAAAATACCGTGAAATTTCATCTTGTAGCACGTTCGGCGATTACCAAGCACGTCGTATGCAAGCACGTTGGCGCAACCCCGAAACCGGTAAGCCTGAATTACTGCATACGCTGAACGGTTCTGGTTTGGCGGTCGGACGTACCTTGGTTGCGGTTCTAGAAAATTACCAAAACGCAGATGGCAGCATCACAGTGCCTGAAGCTTTGCGCCCCTACATGGTAGGCTTGGACGTTATTAGTCAATGATGGTGTTACCGCTCGTTTTAAACGGCCAGCAGTGCCGTTTTGTCGTGGTGGGTGGCGGCACTGTCGCCACACGCAAGGTACAAACCTTAGTGAAAGCAGGCGTTACTGTAGCGGTGATCAGCCCGCAAGTGTCGGGCGAGATCCAGCAGTTCGCAGACGCAGGGCAGATTAGTTTAGCCTTGCGACCTGCGCAGCAAGAAACCTATTGTTTTGATGATTGGGTGGTATTGGCAACAGATAATACTGAGGTGAATGCCACCCAAGCGGCACTGGCCAAAGCGGCTGGAGCAAAGGTGTGTCGCTGTGACATCACCATTGATAATGATTTTTCGTTTCCTGCCGTGGTTGATCGCAGTCCTTTGACCATTGCTATTTCTACCAGTGGTGCCACACCCGCGTTAACACGTTATGTGCGCCAGCGCATAGAAGCCTTTATTCCCGACGATTATCGCCAGCTTGGTCAGTGGATGGAAACTTTGCGTGTGCGCATTAAAAGCACCTTACCTGCGTCAGAACGTGGCCCATTTTGGCGGCGCTGGATGCATTCGCAAGCGCCAGAACAGATTCTTGCCCGTCGCCCAGACAACGCCGAGCGCATCACCCAGGCTTTGCTGTCAGGTAACGACGAATCCACCGGTGAGGTATATTTAGTCGGTGCTGGGCCGGGTGATCCTGATTTGTTGACCTTTCGCGCGCTGCGTTTAATTCAGATGGCCGATGTGGTGTTTTATGATCGCTTGGTCGGGCCGCGCATTATGGACTTAGTGCCAGAAGACGCTGAAAAGCATTACGTCGGCAAAGCCAAAAGTCAGCATGCTGTTCCTCAAGATGACATTAATCGCTTATTGGTGACTGAGGCGAAGAAAGGCAAACGCGTATTGCGCTTAAAAGGCGGCGATCCGTTTATCTTCGGACGCGGTGGTGAAGAAATTGCCGAACTGGCAGCGACCGATATTCCATTTCAAGTGGTACCCGGGATTACCGCCGCCAGCGGTTGTGCGGCCTACGCAGGCATTCCGTTAACGCATCGAGATCACGCCCAAAGCGTTCGTTTTGTTACTGGACATATGAAAGACGGCTCTTGCGACTTGCCTTGGCAAGAACTGGTGCATCCGTCGCAAACCTTGGTGATCTATATGGGGTTAACCGGTTTGGCGTCGATTTGTTCGCAGTTAATCGCCCACGGTATGCCCGAAACCACGCCCATTGCCTTAGTTGAAAAGGGCACCTTGCCCGAGCAGATGGTACACACCGGAACGCTGGCCACCATGCCTGCTATTGTGGCGGGACGCGAGATCAGCGCACCGACATTGACCATTGTCGGATCGGTGGTGAGTTTGCACGAGCAGTTGCGCTGGCGTTAAAGCGCTGACTTATCACGCTGCAACCAAGCTTGGGTGCAGTCAGCAAATGCCTGTTCAAATTCATTACTGCGCCTCATAGCGCACAATGCCAAGGCAGCAGTGTTTAACACGGCTGACTGGGCATATTCACTTTCAGATTCACCAAGCCAAAATGCTTTCAATGACTCGGGCGAGATGTCATCGGTTTTGTCGTCATAATGACTTTGCGTGTTGGCAATGGTGATGGTGTTTTGAGCTTTCAATTCGTTTGATGCAGCAACGTGTTCGACTTCTTCTACTTCATCATCATTGCCCGGGTGTTGATGGCTGTATGCGCTGCTTGGCCATTCAAACCCCGCCACACATTTGCGTTCGGGATTTACTTCAAACTCGCCGCCTTCACCTTTAATAACCATGGCAATATCACCATTCAGTGCCGCCGCACCTAAATGCAAAGGGCGGTAATTAGGATGAAAAATACCCTGTACCGACGCTACGCCATCTGGCGCGATGGTTTTAAGCACGGTGTTAATAGGCGAACGTACGCCCAATACTGATTTTAGGCCAAGCCACTCTTGCAGTAATGGATGAATTTCAGCACAAGGCAGATACGCTAAAGGCGCATCAGAGCTGCTCACTTGCTCGCGCGACAAGCTCGGCCAGCCCAGTGCTTCAAACACTTCATGCGCGTAAATACGCCCTTGGGTATGGGATAGAGTGCCGTGCACCAGAATTTTATATCCCATGTCCGTGAGTAGTTTGGCCGATAATGCCCACCACATGGGTTGGCGACGTTTCCCAGCGTAGCTGGCCCAGACCAGATCATAACGAGCGCTGCCTTCTGGCCAATGTTTGTTGATTGCTTTGGCAAAGCCCGCCAGTTCTTCCGAGGTTTCTTCCAATACGCGCAACAACATAAACACGGCGCCTATTTGCTCTGGCCGGGCGTTTCCCGATAAAAACTGGGTCATCGTGAATTCGGCTTCTGCAAGCGTCATGTTGCGGCTGGCATGTTTGCC
>JARGOI010000314.1 GCA_029212275.1 Thalassolituus sp. | reverse complement strand
ACAGCCGCGCGTTCCAAATGATGGTGGAGCTTTCTTCCTTGCCAGTGATGGCGATTTTATCGAATGCCACCTGCGTGATTGCCGAAGGCGAAGTACTGCAACTCACCAATGTCAAAAATCCAGATACGACTGAAGCCCAATACCTAGATGTGATTCATGGTAAAACGGCCATGCTATTTGAAGCCTCGACGCATTCAACTGCTGCTCTTCTGCAATTGAACGATTCGCAAGCTCAAGCGCTCAAAGATTACGGCAAAGAATTGGGCATGGCGTTTCAGTTGGTTGACGACTTACTCGATTATGAAGGCGATGCCGTCACGATGGGCAAAAACGTCGGTGACGATTTGGCCGAAGGTAAAGCAACCCTGCCATTGATTCATGCCATGGCACATAGCAAGGATGACGATCGTCAACTTATTCGCCAAGCGATTCGCAAAGGCGGACTGGATGACATGGATGCAGTGATGCGTATTGTTAGGCAAGCTGGGTCCTTAACTTATACTCGTCTACAAGCCGAAGCTTGCCGTGATAGAGCATTAGCACATTTATCCAAACTGCCCCAAAACGCCGCCAGTGATGCCCTTGCCGCGTTGGCAAATATCGCGGTGTCACGTAATACTTAACACGCAACTCTATTGAGTGACTGGCTTGGAGAAATACATGCGGCACATCACATTAGGACTGCAGTCGCTTCTGGCCGCAGCGCTTTTATTGCTGAGTGCCTTCAGTCACGCGAGTATTCTCGATTCTTTACGAAACGATGCCAATAATGAGTTCTTGCCGGTTCAGGAAGCATTTTCACTAGAAGTCCAAGTGCAACCTGGCAGTATCTCTGCCCAATGGCGCAATGCACCGGGATATTATCTATATCAACATCGTATTTTCGTCACGCAACGTGTTCCCCTTGATCCTACAGTGCCAGTTCAATCGACTGAAAAAATCACTCCGTCTGTCTTCTCAAAAACCGGCAAAGAGAAATTCGATGAAGCCTTTGGTGATATTGTCGCTTTCTACGGCGATTTGAGCGTCGAGTTCGACACTTCAATGTTACAACCTGGAAGAGCCACTCTACACCACCAAGGCTGTGCCGATGCGGGATTATGTTATCCGCCACAAACGTTTGAGTTAACAATTCAAGCGTCCCCATCACCCAAGTCGACATCAACAAACACGATTGCAAAAACGTTAGATAACGCCACAGTAGGCGATTCTTGGTTTGCGGGCCGTTCCACCTTAGCCATCCTTGGTGTGTTTTTTTTATTGGGTTTAGGACTGACATTTACGCCCTGCGTTTTGCCCATGATTCCGATTTTAACAACCGTGGTGCTGGGGCAAAATCGTACAAGCCCATTGCGAGGCTTTTGGCTTTCACTAATTTACGTGACTGGCATGGCGCTCACCTACGCCGCAGCTGGCTTAGCCGTTGGCTTATTAGGGGCCGGCGCCAACGTTCAAGCAATGATGCAAACGCCTTGGGTGCTCATCGTATTTGCCTTGCTGTTCATCGGTTTGGCGCTGTCGATGTTTGGGGTTTACGACCTACAACTGCCAGCGGGATTGCGCAATCGCTTAAATGCCATCAGTCAGGCGCAACGCGGTGGACAAGCGCTGAGCGTATTTATCATCGGTGCGTTATCGGCATTAATCGTCTCTCCTTGCGTCTCTGCCCCTCTTGCAGGCGCTTTGGCGTATCTTAGCACCACTGGTGATGCCTATTTAGGCGGCGCGGCGTTACTGGCCTTAGGCTTCGGTATGGGAACCCCCTTAATCGTGCTAGGCACCACGGGTGCATCTATTTTGCCGAAAGCAGGTCCATGGATGGAGCGCATGAAAGCTTTCTTCGGGTTTTTATTAATCGGTGTGGCAATTTGGCTTATCAGTCGTTTATTGCCCGGCCCTATCGTGCTGGCGTGTTGGGGAGTTTTAGCGATCGCAGCGGGAGTTAATGCTGGTGCGCTTCGCACCGCTAAGCAACCGGCGCAAATCGCCGTGAAGTATGTTGCACTGATGGTGTTTATCTATGGCTGTATTGCAGTTATAGGTGCAGTAAAAGGACAATCCGATCCGTTAAATCCGCTCGCTAACGTCGACAAAACAAAGCATGTAACACCGTTTGATATCACCGACGATGTCAGCCAGTTAACCTCGTGGATAGAACAAAGCGAGATCCCAGTCATGGTCGATTTATATGCCGACTGGTGTATCAGCTGTAAGGTGATGGAAAAAGAAATTTTTGCCAACCCTATCGCTCAAGAAGCACTGGCCCACGTGCGCTGGTTGCAACTGGATATGACAGATAATACCAAAGCTCAGCAAGCGTTTTTAGAACAACAAGCGGTATTTGGGCCGCCGACGGTGTTATTCTTCGAACCAAAAAATAGTCAAGCTTATGGTCGCATTGTAGGTGAGCGAGAGTATGATGAGTTTTTAAACGAAGCTTTGTCGTTAGCGCCTCAATCGGAGCCATGATCCCTAGCGAGCTTGAAAAAAACGTAAAAATTCGCTGAATTAAAAATCAACAACATTCCTTAATTTCGTAGCAAGATTCAAACTGGATAGAAACATGCATATTACCTGCCCTGACTGTTCTACCATCAACAATATTCCCGTCGATAAAGAAGCCGTTCATGCTAAGTGTGGACGTTGCAAAGAGTTACTTTTGAGTGGTTCGATACAAGAATTAAACGACGGTAATTTTTCACGTTTTATCAGTAAAAATGATCTGCCCGTCGTGGTGGATTTTTGGGCCAGCTGGTGCGGTCCTTGTAAGACCATGGCGCCTATTTTTACTCAAGTCGCAGCGAACATGCCGACAACCGCACGCTTTGCTAAAGTGAACACGGAGCATGCGCAAAAAGTAGCCGCAAAGTTTGCGATTCGCAGCATCCCCACCCTAATTGTGTTCAAGCAAGGCAAAGAAGTGGATCGACTAGCAGGCGCGTTGCCTGCCGAATCGTTGAAGCAATGGCTCGCGCAAGCGCTTACCAAGTAAAGCATTTTAAATGAACGATCAGAATTACAGATCGTTCAGAATTTCCCTGCGCTTGGCTTGATATTCTTCAACAGAAATCAATTCTTTTTCTTTCAACGTTTCTAGAGTATTCAAGCGCTGCTCGATAGATTGACTCGCCGCTTCCACTTTTTCTTCGGCTTGTTTTGCTTCTTGTTGCGCAAATAACTCAGCTTGATCGCAGGCATAGTATTCGGCAGCAACGTCGGTAGAAACGACCGTCACATAGCGACCATCCACTCGCGGTCTTCTGCGCTCACTGGTGGTTGTGCCAGTAAACATGACCGCATTAGCGCCCGCTTCTGCAGCATCTTCGAGATGCTTGTTTTGGCAGTCTTTCTCATCCGAGTCGCTCTGCAGCGACTGCCCCTGAATAGAACAACTATTTTCTTTGATCATTTGGCAGCGGGCGGTATCAACGCTTTCGACCACCATAACTTTTTGACTTTCATCATTTTCAGTCTTCGCAAAAGAACTGCACGCAACGGCAATCAATGAAATACCCGAAGCCAAAGCTAGGTAAGAGGCACGTTTCATAACGGTGCGCTTGTTTATAAACTTGATCAAAATAGATTTCCTTACTGATGACAAACAGATTGTATGGAAGGTGAATTGAACTCATGATACCTAAGATCACGCCTTGGTTCATGTGAAAAATTAATCGACGACGGCCTAAGCT
>JARGOI010000313.1 GCA_029212275.1 Thalassolituus sp. | reverse complement strand
TGTCCGCTGTGACCCAACATCGTTATGACGAAGTACTCGTCGCCTTGCGTCGCATTATCCGCGCAACGGATTTGCACTCCAAACAGCTGAGTAAGATTTCTGGACTGACGTCTCCGCAACTTCTTATTTTACAAAACTTGCAGACTTATGAAGAGTTAACCGTCGGTGAAATCGCTCGCAACGTCAGCTTGTCGCAAGCAACGGTCACTACCATTATTGATCGCCTAGAGAAGCGTGAGTTTGTAAAGCGCCAGCGTGGCAGTGAAGATAAGCGCAAAGTGTATGTGCATTTAACCGATGCTGCGTTAGAGGCGTTACTGAATGCACCAAAGCCATTGCAGTCCAGTTTTGTGCAGCAGTTTCAGGATTTAAAAGATTGGGAACAAACGATGATTTTGTCATCGTTGGAGCGTGTCGCTCATATGATGGATGCTCAGCACATCGATGCCTCGCCCGTGCTAGATCTGGGTCAGCTGGATCGACTCGGACCAATTGACTAACTTATCCAGTAGATCAATCAGGGCCAGTATGTCGCCCAACATATAGACCAACCCTGAATGCAAATTTTGTCTTAACCGGGGTCGTTTAGAGCGTTATCCAAAGGGGGCAACGCCAATCAGCATTTTATGCAGCACTAAGGCAAAAACGACATACCCTGCCACCCCTGTGATTACCGTTAGCAAGGTTAGCCAAAGTTTTGCTTTGGGTTTGTTCTCGGCAGAATTATTGAGCATGGCAGCACGATCTTCATTTTTGCAATACTTGAATAGCAATAACGCCCACAATAAGAAACCACCAAACAATAACGAATCTGCCAGCGTCGGATTACTTAATAAGTGCGCCACCGCCCATATTTTTACTGCCAACAGCATGGGATGACCGACTGCCGCTTTTATATGATTGCGCGGAATATAGGTAGCGACAAGAAAGACAAAAGAAAACAGCATTAGTAATGCCGTTGCGTGATTTAGCCACAGTGGTGGATACCAAATCCACACGGGCGCTTGTCTGGCTTGGCCATAGCCAACAATTATCATAATCAAGCCAGCAATGGAGATAAGGCTGTAGATTCCTTTCCAAGCGAGTTTTCCGGCATTTTCAATGACAATGTTTCTCACCGTAGGAAATAACATGCGACTGGAATGCATCCCTAAAAATAACAACAAGCCAAAGACGAGCAGAACCATGAGTGCTTCCTAATAATTTTGAATGAATGCTCAGGGCATCTCTGAATAATGTAGCCGCCACTGAATGAATCAGAGGTGCATTAGTATGCCTTATATCGAGTAAGGTTAGGTTCGGTCTTTGCAAATATATGCTTTTCAGATTTAGTCCTTTTCGGCGTTAGTTTTTTCTACTTCGGGCAAGCTCATTGCCATCCAACTGCCCGCCAATCCCATCAAGGATAAAATTAAAATTAATCCGCTGATGCCGACCCAAGGCTCTAGTGCGCTGATTAAGCCAGTCAGTAACAAGATGGCACCAATCAGGGTGTTACTTACCGAGACATAATCTGTGCGTTTGTTGCCTTCGGCCATATTAACCACATAGGTTTTCCGTCCTAAGCGAACGCCTTGATGGGCAATACTGAGAACAAAATACAGCGTTGGTAGCACCCAAATAGGGTTCAGTAAGGACTTTGCCCAAAAAGCCAAAGTAAAGATGGTGAGTCCTAAGCCTGCCGTGAGCAAGCCCGCACTGACCATCACTTGGCGACTGGAGGTGTCGGCGAAACGTCCCCAAAAGGGCCCTGATATCAAGCTCGCCAAGCCGCTGGCGGCCATAAATAATGCCAGTAAGCTTACTCCAACATTTGACTGTTGCTGTGCTAACACCACAATAAAGGGCGCGCTCAACGCCGAGCACAGCAGCAACGATCGAGTGATCACGAAGTGTCGAAATTGAGCATCGGTGGATAATATTGAGATGCGGGAAAAGGCTACTTTTAAGCCATTGTTACCGCCATCGACTTCGCCCGGATACTCTTTAATGTTGGCATAGCAGCCGGCCGCTAATAACCACATGCCGGCCGCGCAGGCAAAACCGATCGCATAAAGACTCAGGCTACCTTCGCCTACAAAACCAGAAATTAATAGCAAGGCCACAACCAAGGTTATCAATCCGGCGGCGCTGTCAGCCCAACCGGTTAAACTGCCGCGTCTTTGTTTGGGAATGGTTTTACCTAGCACATCTTTTACCGCCACCGAGCTGAGTCCTCGCGCTAAGCTAAACAGCACCAGCAACGCTAAAATAGCGAAGCCAGCTGACGCACCGCTTAAGGTCACACTGACTAGCGCAATGGCAGCCACACAGATGGCTTGTAAGATACTGCCTAACACCCACATCCATTTGCGAATGGCCATGCGTCGCACCCAACTGGCAATGGCGAGTTGCGGCAGCATCGAACCCGACTCACGAATGGGGACTAGCCAGCCAAGCATCCACGTGGGTGCCCCTAAGGCCTGCATGATCCAAGGTAAGGTAACTTTAGGATTAATGAGGGCATCCCCCAGCTTGGTTAAAAATAGGCTGAGCAGGGTGGTTAGAAAATTGCCCGGGACTTCTCGGCAAGCCTCCTCGGGAATGGCTTTACAGGCGCGGGCATCTTCTTCATTAACGAGTTTTTCGTAAATATCGTCGGCGAGAGAATGATTGGCGGTGTCGTTGCTCATAATTTAGGTGTCTGCAGTATTAGTGAAAGTTGTCATCAGTAAGCGTAATAAACACAAATAAAAGACAAAAAAATAGAGCCTAATAGACTCTATTCTTACTTAACCGTCCAGCCTTACTTTTGCAGTGTACCGCGTAAAAGTAAGGCGGATGCGAGCGCTAATTACATTTTTTTGTTTTTAGCACGCTTACGATCGTTTTCGGTCAGGTGCTTTTTACGTAAACGAATACTGGTAGGCGTTACTTCTACCAACTCATCGTCTTCGATAAATTCAAGCGCCTGTTCCAGTGTGTGACGCACTGGCGGCGTTAAGTTGATCGCCTCGTCCGTACCGGAAGCACGTACGTTGGTCAGCTGCTTCGCTTTGGTTGGGTTAACTACCAAGTCGTTATCACGGCTGTGCAAGCCAACGATCTGGCCTTCGTAAACTTCGGCACTTGGCGCAACAAACAAACGACCACGATCCTGCAAGGTGAATAGGGCATAACCCAACACTTTACCGGTAACCATTGAGACCATCACGCCGTTGTGACGAGTAGAACCCAAACCAGCCATCACTGGACCATAATGATCGAAGATGTTGGTCAAAATACCAGAGCCAGAGGTCATGGTCATAAATAAACCACGGAAACCAATCAAGCCACGTGCCGGCATCATAAACTCAAGACGGGTACGGCCTTTGCCATCCGGAACCATGTTGGTCATTTCCGCGCGACGGTTGCCCATCTCTTCCATGATCGAACCTTGGTGTACGTCTTCAACGTCGATAACCACTTGTTCGTATGGCTCATGAATAACACCATCGACAACCTTTTGAACTACTTCAGGCTTACCTATGGCCATTTCGAAGCCTTCGCGACGCATGGTTTCGATCAGTACTGACAGGTGCAATTCGCCACGACCAGAGACTTTGAATTTTTCTGGCGATTCGCCTGGCTCAACGCGCAATGCCACGTTGTGGATCAATTCTTGTTCTAGACGATCTTTAATATTACGTGAGGTAACGTACTTACCTTCTTTACCAGCAAACGGAG
>JARGOI010000312.1 GCA_029212275.1 Thalassolituus sp. | reverse complement strand
ACTTGTGTAGGTCGCAACTGAGCTGGTACCACCATGCAATCAATTCGGAGAATTCATGTTTGACCCATTTGGATGCAATAGCCTCGAGCGGCAAATTGTCGGTTGACCACTGCTGTAACTGCTCGGCTAACTGACCCTCGGTTTTGCCGACGCCCTCCTTAATCCAACGCAACGCTTTTAATGGTGCACCCTGACAACGTTGTAACGCATGGCGAGCATCTGTATCTACAACACCTTGAGACAAAAGCCATTGCAGCGCCAGCTCAATAGGCGGTAACCCTAATGTGAGACGTTGGCAGCGACTGCGAATGGTGGGCAAAACCGAACCAAAGCGTTCTGTTTCGAGCAATAGAAAACTTTCCCCGGCGGGCTCTTCCAACGTCTTTAATAGTGCATTGGCAGCGTTCGTGTTCATAACTTCGACCGGACGCATCACCACCACTTGGCATGGGCTAATTTGCGGTGTTTGCGCAATAAACGCATTCACCCGACGAATGATGTCGATGCGAATTTGGCGACTGCCTTCTTCAGGTTCGCAGAGGATAAAGTCGGGATGATTACCTGCATTCCAAAGATGACAGCTATGGCACTGATGGCATGCGCCATCGTTGGTAGGCTTTTGACACAAAAGCCATTGAGCGACGACTAAACTTAGATGGTGTTTGCCAATTCCAGCCGCACCGGTAACCAAGGTGGCGTGGGGCATGCCATTATTGTTTCGGCGCTGAACTAATCCCTGCCAAGCATCTTGTTGCCATGGCAACACATTCATACGTCGTCATCCTGTTTTGTCGTGGATGACGCAAAATGTTTTGTCGAAACGCCATTACCGAGCATCGGCGTCAGCACGCTAATAATGTCACCTTGAACCGCCGACAAGTGTTGTGATGCATCGATAATGTGAATGCGTGATTCTGCTTTTGCTAGGGTCAAAAAACCCTGACGAACAAGATTAAAAAAGCCATCATCTTCGGTTTCAAAACGGTCTACTTCTTCACCAAGGTCGCTGGCGCGTTGCGCAGCACGACTCATTCCCATTTTGAATGGTGCATCAAGCAGCAAGGTGCAGTCTGGATTAAGATCGCCCTGCACTAACTGACGTAATTGATCAATTTGATCTAACGACACACCACGTCCATATCCTTGGTAAGCGATAGTGGAATCGGTGAAACGATCACATAGCACCCATTGACCACTTGCGAGTGCTGGAATAATAACGGCCTTCAAATGCTGTGCGCGTGCAGCAAACATCAACAGCAGCTCAGTGAGATCAGCCATTTTTTCTGAATGATGCGCTTTCAGCAAATCGTTGCGAATACGCTCGGCAATGGGAGTGCCGCCCGGCTCTCTGGTTACCAATGCAGAGATACCCTGTTGCGCTAACCACTGGGCAACAAATTGAATATTGGTGGACTTACCAACTCCTTCGCCACCTTCAAAAGTAATGAAACGCCCTATCTGAGTATTCATTAATATCTGTTTATATCCGTCGAATGAATGATTAAATATTAAGTATTTTGGCTACTGCGGTGCCGAACGATAATCTTTGCGACGCTGTAATTGATATTTTTGCACCGCGCGATTGTGTTCACTCAGTGTCACCGAAAACTGATGCGTGCCATCACCTCTTGCAACAAAAAACAGGGTATCACCTTTTTTCGGCTGCAACGCAGCATGAATAGCAGCTCGGCCCGCCAGTGCGATCGGCGTGGGCGGTAGCCCCGTGTTGCGATAAGTGTTGTATATGTTCGTGTCGTCACGCAAGTGCGTGCGGCGTAAGTTACCATCAAAATCTGCGCCTAACCCGTACATTACGGTCGGATCGGTTTCCAAACGCATGCCTTTTTGCAATCGTCGGACAAACACACCGGCGATTTCCGCGCGCTCATGGGCTGCGCCCGTTTCTTTTTCGACGATTGACGCCATGATTAACGCCTCAGCAGGCGAATTATAAGGAAGATTTTCAGCTCGACTGGCCCACTCTTCTTGCAATACCAGATTTAAACGTTCGTGCGCTTGTTTAATGATGGAGGACACCGGCTCGTTACGTCGATAAATATAGGTGTCTGGATACAGCTGGCCTTCTGGAAATGCCGTTAGCTCGAGCACAGACTGAATTCGTTCTGGCGTGAGTTCGCCGAGGTCTTGCTGCAAATGCTCAGCTTGTGACAGCACCTTTAGCGCGTCTCGCAGCGGACGGCCTTCGATCAGCGTTAATTTATAATTTAAAGGTTTGGCGGTTGCTAAAAAGGTCAGTAAGCCACTTGTCGTCAGGCCGCTAGGAAGCTGATACTCACCTGGGTGCAGCTCGCTAGCCTCGGGATTTAGTCTTACTGCTAGCTTTAAAGCGTTGGCTGAGGGCAGCCAACCAGCGTCTTGCCACTGCGGCGCCAAGCCATTCAGTGTTGCTCCTCGTGGAATATCGATCACCACGGTGTCACTGTTCTTGAGTGGTTGATCAAGCCACCATGCAGTCGCCACAGCGACAAACGCGGTGATGGTGAGTAGCAGTGACAGCCACTTAAAGATTGTTGATTTCATGAAGCTTGCGTATTCCTAATAAAACATTATTCGCGATACATCAGCCCAACGCGCATCTGGACTATCTATAAAGTCGATTAAACGCTTCTTGCCAGTCTTGAATCTCGTCACGTATTGCTAAAGAACGACCGTCAAAACATTGTACAGAACGAGGGCCGCTGAGGGTATTGCAGAAAATCATTGCTTCACATTGCACCAGAGACGACTGATGAATAACGGCTTCTTCTACCAAACCACTCTCTAACAGCCAGTCTCTGACGACACCAGCAATACCAGCTTGATCTAAGTATGGCGTTAGCCATTTGTCATTGAGGTAAAGAAATACATTGCTCATGCATCCTTCAATCACATTACTTTCGGTGTCAAGCAGCACACTTTCATTCCAGTCATCCTGAAATTGTTGTCGTGCCAGTACTTGCTCTAAGCGATTAAGATGCTTGATTCCTGCGAGTAATGGCTGTCTTGCTAATCGAATTGGATTAGTGCCAGCGGTAATGTGATGCACAGAATTGGATTCTGGTGTTGAATCGACGTTAGCAACTTCAAAGCGAACTAAGGTAATATTTGGTGATACATCCGCAGCAATGACATAGCCCCTTGGCGCCTCTCCACGAGTGACAATAAACTTAGCCCCAGAATTGGCTGGTGCTGTTGATATCATCTGTTCAAATGCCGACAACGTCATTTCTATAGCAGGATCAGAAAACTGCAGTCGCTGAAGTCCATTAGACAAACGCTGGCGATGATGTTGTGCTAACGGGCAATATCCGTCAGCCCCAAAACGCAACGTCTCAAAAAGACCATCACCAAACTGTAAGCCACGATCAAGCACATTTGCCGATGCATATTCTTGCCATACCTGATCTCGCCAGCGCCAAATAGCCATGCAAATTTCCTAGGAGACTTTGAGTCGATTTTGGGCAAAAAAAAGCCGCAACACAATGTGCGGCCTTTACTTGGTAGAGCTTGCGAGATCAAATAAACTCAATTCAATTCTTTAGGCTGTTGTATCACTACAATAAACTAAACAAACAAAAGAAAAACAGATCGCCAAACTCTATCTTTAAGCGAGCATCACACGACTAATGCAACGAAAATCAAGCATTGGCTACAAGATTAGGGACGAAAAATCACTTAGTAGCAGTCATGCGATGTCTAACAATGCTTAAAGGTTTGCGATGATGTAGTCGAT
>JARGOI010000311.1 GCA_029212275.1 Thalassolituus sp. | reverse complement strand
ATGCGCCCGATTTTTTAATAGCAAAGGCTAATTGCTGCTGAGAAAAAAATGCCGGCAAGGGTAACAAGGTCACCCCTGATACATTAGCAGCAAGGTCAACTAACAACCATTCAGGCGAATTATCACAAAACAAGGCCAATACTTTATGCTGATAACGTACTAAAAACCTTGATATAACATTAACCCCATTCAGCAATTCTTTATAGGTGTATGCTTTTTTTTCGCCAACAATGGCTATATCACTTGGCCGCTGTTTGGCAAGCTCTTTAATTTCGTTCCAAAGCATTACCGGTCCAAAGATACTCGCAATACAAGCTGATCAATTGTGGACTGATAATTAGTCATCACAAAACCTGAAACCGGATGACTTTTCAATATTGCATAAGCTTTTTTTATATCGCCTGCAATAACTTTGGGTTGGTTTTTGTAATAACTGCCCCATGAACCACTATCAAACGCAAGACTTTCGGCTTGGGCATCACAAATATCAATACACCCAATATCCAGTTCCGAAATCATAGATTGAACTTGCTTAGTTGCGGTAAATAATGCCCAATCAATATCTAATTGATAGAGTGTTGACACTATTAAAACAAACAACATTTTACTGGTACTAGGATAACTCGATGTTAAGTTACCAATTTCCGCTATCTTCTGCCGGTCAACATTAAGGTTGATCAGCCGACTAATCACTAACTCAGCCTTATCATCTAAATATTGTTCTAAAAACATTGGGTTATCGATCTCAGCCGGATAGAACCCAAGCACTGATGTTATATTTTTTTTGGTTTCTGCAGATAATAAATAAGGTAAAAAACTCTTTATCTGCGCGGCATGGTTTTTATAAAATTGCTTTGTAATATATGCTTCTACATTAGCTCGTTGCGGTGAGTCAAGGCCTGTTAAAACAACAGATAAGTGAGGTAAAAAAACTCGTTTGCTTGCTTCTGAATCAGCACGTTGTTTGCTACCCTCTGATTCACTTTGTAGTGCACTCATAACCAATCCTTATTCTCATAGACTGGTTACGAGTGTACTTGTTGAAAATTAAGCCAATCTTAAGAGAATTGGAATAAATGCAAAAACATAATAAAAACCTTATATTCCCCTGAACATCGCCTTTAATACGTTACAGCTTATGCTGTAGGCCTAAGGTAACCTACAAACAAGTATTAACAAATTGATAAATTTAAGGCACATTAGGATTTTCTAAACAGTTACACCTTGTTAAATAACAAGGTCACGTGAGTTTCAAGCCGAGCTTCTATTTAACCTTTTTCCAATAAAATATTTCTTTCAATTGGTCAATCGCTTCTTTTGCGGTTGTGGTTTTAATAGTATCTATCAATTCACCTACTTTAAAGGTTCTATGCTCCTCATAACGCACACCCACTTGAGGCATATTTGCTAAACCAGTTTCTTTTGCATGTTCTTCAAAAGCTTTGTTTTTCCAAAAGAATGCACCCGGCATTGTGGTAGGAATAACCAATGCAAAGAATAAAGAACGCCTAATCACGGCTGTACTAAGTAATGACAGCCCTAATATCAACCAACCCAGCGTTGATGATGGAGAATCAAGCAATAAGCAAGACACAATAATTGAGGAGCCTAACAATACATTACTAATAATATAAGGCCATGCAAAACGGGTTGTTTGTAAGTACCATGAAGCACTACCTTCTCCCTCACTATTTTTAAGATCAGCGGCATGCGCGACGTGCCCTATGGCTTCAAGCAGCAAGCCCAGCAATAGTAAAATTACCAAACTAACATATTGTGTAGTATTGAGAGCATCTGCTATTAACGCAACGAAAACAATCGTTAATGACCCAAGACTCAAACATGTTCCAACAAAAGAACTCGCTGTTTGCCAGTGATCCCAAAATGGGCGTGCCTTAATTCTATATAGCTTATACATATAAAACAGACCTACTGGACCACTGAGTACGCCCATAATGGCAAACAGTCCAATCAATGGCTTAATCTCAAAATAACTAAAAACACTAAACCCAAGCAAGCTGCTAAAAAACAAACTAACCCCAGCAATTTCACGGCTTACCGGTGAATGGCGTAAATTATAAAAACCACGGTAAAAACGATGTGGTTTGCCCAAATGCATATTGAGTTTATAGAAGCCAAACATCAGCAATACATTCATCAATACTAATAAAGGCAGATACGCAGCAGACGACTGAATCGCTACTATCGCTTCAACCCCCGTAAAACTGCCAAGCACAATGATTAAAAACGCGCCAAGGATGGCTTGTGTTGATAATGTAAAAATGACATGAGAACTTTCATGCGTCATCAGCAAAGCTTTCCAATTCCATTGCTTTTTGACTCCATGCTTTTCATCTACTACCGGTTTATACTTTCCAACTTCTTCATCTTTATGATATTTAAGCGGCATCGAGTCGGTACGCGTCATTTCACGCTTATTTTGTCGCGTTTGCTGAAAACGAATATTCGGATGCGTAATATCTGTTGTTGGAAAACCCGGTATTTCAGCTTGAGCCTGTTCCCTATTTTCTGGCACATTCTCAATGACTCCAAAATCCAACGCATTACCTAAACAGGCTGATACACATGACGGTTTTAACCCCACCTCTAATCGATCAACGCACATATTACATTTACTAACCTCACCTTTAACAGGGTCAAGTTGAGGGGCGTTATAAGGGCAAACCCATGTACAGTAACCACAGCCGAAACAAATATCTGGGTCTTGTAACACCGCACCATATTCAGCAAACTTTGTGTAAGCTCTTGTTGGACAACCTTTTAAGCAAACTGGGTCATCACAATGGTTACAGGCCATCGAAATATTAAGGCGCTGATAATCTGGGTACGTTCCACCTTCGACATAACCAACCGAACGGAATGAGATATGAGCAGGGTTATCATTTTTTTCACTGCATGCCGCTTCACATGCATGACAACCGATACAGTTATCTGCATTTAAATAAAACCCATGCTGTTTATATCGATCTGGGTTTTCGCTAATACCTGTATCACCATTTATATTAAGGCTCACCTCCCTTAACGCATTACCCTCCTCGGCGAGCTCAATATTGTCTCCATATCGGTTTTTTTCTCGGCTTTCTTCTGTCCTTAAAAAAGCATATTTTTGTTCATCACTACGTGTTTCAATCATGGGACTTAAAATGTTCTTGCTTCTAAATTTAATCGTGCAGCAACTTCCTGATTTACATGCTCTATTCGTACTGCGCATTGTTTAAAGGCAGGTTGCCGTGAATGTGGGTCTAATAGACCTAATGTAAGTCGGTTAACGCAATCAAAAAAGTGAAAGGGAATAAACACCATCGTCCTAGGTACTCGTTGTGTCAACATAACCATAACAACAGCATCACCACGACGTGAAATAACACGCACATAGGACTGATGCTCTATCCCCTGTTCAGCTGCTGTATCAGGGTTCATTTCCATAAATGGCGTTGGGCTGTATTTATTGTTATTACCGACTTTTCCAGTTCTAGTCCGTGAGTGAAAGTGCTCAACTAACCGGCCTGAATTCAACCAAAACGGGTATTGCTCGTCTGGTTTTTCATTATTATCGATAAACGGTAGCGGAATCAGTTTAGCCCGACCACCGGGATGGCGAAAAGTAGCTGGTTCGGTATACAAGCGTTTTCCACCTTTAAGCGGCTTTTCACCCTTATCCACCTGCTCTTGCGTATAAGGCCACTGAATGCCCTTATTCTGCTCAATCAAATCATGAGTCA
>JARGOI010000310.1 GCA_029212275.1 Thalassolituus sp. | reverse complement strand
AAGCGGCAATCAATCGCTCCGGTTTAGCGAAGGAGCTGCCCGCAATTTGCGCTTACGTAAACCGCATTCATGCGCGACCTGCTTATAAAGCTGGGATAGAAAAAGGCGGCGAGTATGATTACGCTTAACCTTAGGTGTTCATCTAATTACCTTTAGTTAATAGTAATAACCTTTAGCGAATATCTACAAATAGACAACCTCTGAACCATTCGAAACAATGCGTCGTCATTCGTTCATAATTCAAAGGTTGCCAAGCTAGCTTGAGTTAATTGGATTTATTGAAACAAATTTAATGAGAAAATTTTATGAAATTTCGTTCCTTCCGGCCCATCCAAATTTTTTGGATGATTCTAATATTGGCTGGTTGTGCCACCGCGGGTATGACAGCCCTAGAAAGTGAACAATTATTTGGTAAAACTGAGATTATCGATCATCGACTTGCCTCCGACAACTATGAAGCAGAGTATTATCGAAATGCCGTCCAACCCATTCTCGATCAGCGCTGCGTGGTCTGTCATGCCTGTTACGACGCACCTTGTCAGTTAAAAACAACTTCCCCAGAAGGTTTGATGCGTGGCGGTAATAAAACACCTGTTTATAAAGGGACTCGCCTCGATCCGGTTGATCCAACGCGGCTCAATATTGATGCGCAAACTACCGAAGAATGGCGCAATAAAGAGTTTCATCCAGTACTGAACGAGCGCCAGCAATCACCACAAAATAATTTAGCCAATTCATTGTTGTACAAAATGCTAGAGCTAAAGCAACAACACCCATTACCAGCCACTGAAATTTTAGACGACGAGTTTGACCTATCACTCAATCGCGACAATGTGTGTCCTACGCGGGAAGAATTTTCCGATTTTGCAGAAGATCACCCCAAATGGGGCATGCCCTACGCATTACCGGGATTAAGTGAAAAAGAACACAATATATTGGTCGGATGGTTAAAACGGGGTGCGCCCATGTCTGAGCCTACGCCATTGCCTAGTGCCATACGCGAGCAAATCAATGTTTGGGAAAATTATTTCAATGACGCCAGTTTAAAACAACAATTAATTAGCCGTTATATCTACGAGCATTTATTTTTAGCGAATATTTATTTTTCACCTGAACCCATTTTTGAGAATGGGCCATCTAAAGATATTCCCATCGCCTACTTTAAGTTAGTACGTTCTTACACACCCCCAGGCGAACCTATTGATGTCGTTGCAACGCGTCGGCCCTACGATATGCCAGAACGCTTCACTGAAGACAGTGCTAGTAATAACAGCACTGGCAATGCCACCCGTAATCATAAGCCAAAGCAACGTATTTACTATCGCTTGATGCGTAATAACGAAACCAACGTGGCCAAAACCCACATGCCTTATCGTTTTAATGAAGAACGACTGCAATGGATGAAAAAATTATTTAATGAACCCGACTACCAAGTCACCGAATTTCCAAGCTATGCGCCAGAAGTGGCTGCCAATCCGTTTGAAGCGTTTTATCAGCTACCCGTCGGTTCCCGTTATCGCTTTATGTTAAAAGAAGCCGAATTTACTATTCGTGGTTACATTAAAGGGCCTGTTTGTCGTGGGCAAGTTGCGTTAAACGTTATTGACGATCATTTTTTTGCAGTATTCGTTGATCCTAAAGAGATGGATACCCCACAATTCGCCGAGTTTTTACGCGATCAAAGTGATAATTTACGCTTACCTGGTGAAGCGCAAAGTAATCCTGGCATCTTGACGAATTGGCTAAAATATTCTTCGTTACACAGCAATTACTTAAAAGCAAAAAATGAAGCCATGCTGGCGCGATTTCCCGAAGGGGAACATTTAACTATGGACTTAATTTGGGATGGCGATGGCCATAATCCAAATTCGGCACTGACTATTTTCCGACATTTTGACAGCTCTACCGTAGTACGCGGCATGGTAGGTCAGCCAACTAAAACAGCGTGGCTGGTTGGTTACCCATTACTAGAACGTTTACATTACTTATTAGTGGCGGAATTTGATGTCTTCGGTAACGTCAGTCATCAACTGATGACACGCTTATACATGGATTTTTTACGCATGGAAGGTGAACACAATTTTCTGACGTTGTTGCCTCATGATGAACGGGTAAAACTGGCCAACTATTGGTATCGAGATGCTAACGAAGAAGTGAATGAATATTTACTTAATTACGAAGAAACAGTGCTCTCTGATCCTGCGATTGACTACCACACCAACAACCCGAAATTAGAGCTATACGGAAAAATACGTGCTCTTTTACTGCCTGCGCTGGACAGCAAGTACAGTTTAGAACAAAACGTCGGACCCGAGCTGCTCGCCAAATTGTCGAAAATTAATCTCATCAATGGTCGCGCGGCGACCCTAATGCCAGAAATTTCTTATGTCATGTTGGATGATATAACGGGGGGGAAAAAAGTATTTACCATAACAAGAGCAAGTGGTCATAGTAATTTGACCGGACTTTTATACGAAGAAGAAAATCGCTTACCCAGCGAAGACTATTTGACCATCGTCCCTGGGATTTTAGGAAGTTACCCAAATGCAATTTATCGACTTTCGAATATTCGCTTGGATGATTTTATTAGTGCCGTAACGCAATTAAATTCAGAAAAAGACTACAAAGATTTTGCGTATCGCTTTGCCATTCGGCGTACTGATCCAAACTTTTGGCAGCATAGTGATGACTTACATGCGTGGTTTAAACGTAACGATTCAATGTATGCAGGAATACTAGACTTAAACCGTTTAGAAAATCGTTAAAACCATGGCGAAGGCTTAGTTATTAAAAAACTCGGTATAAGTAGCAATACTATTACCGAGTTATAAAATTACCTCTTCGAATTAAACCTACATTGCTAACGTTGGTATAATGTCTTTCGCATTAGGTATCCATTTGCTGGAATTATATTTAACAATTTTGCCTTCACTATCGATTAAATATTTATAAAAATTCCAACGAGGGGCCGCAGATTCCTTTGCTACCTCAACGAATAATGGATGGGCATTACTGCCGGTAACGGGCACCGTAGCTAACATAGTAAAACTGACACCGAAATTTTTGTAACAGACATCGGCAGCGGCGGCTTCGTCATCCGCTTCTTGATTAAATGAGTCGGACGACACCCCTATTACAACTAAACCTCTGTCTTTAAACGCTTGGTGAATACGTTCCAAGTCGTTAAATTGATCTGTGTACCCACAGTGGCTAGCCGTGTTTACCAATAACACCGTGCGTCCTTTGGTTAGAGAACAAAGGTTGATCATATTAGTGCTGTGTAATTCTTTCATGGTGTAGTGAAAAATCGCAGGACAATCACTTGGATACTGGTCATTTTTCTTTTCAACCACTGCAGTGGCAGCTTCAGGCACATTGCTTTCTTCTACCATCACATCAGAATTTGTAGGCTCTTCAGCATAAGCGGTGGGTAGCCCGAAAGTTAAAACTCCTGTTAGCAAAAAAATCGCTTGCACGAATTTTGATCTGGATGCTCCAGCCTCAGCCCTAGAAAAACCTACCTTAGAAAATTTTAGTGTCGATAACGAACTCGTGCGTGCGGTCATATAAAAAGAGCTCATATTCACTCCAAAATTTGAATAGTTAGGTTATAAGTAATTCAGGGAGTCTTTAATTAACTCTGCTAAATGTGCAGATAATTAAAGTTTTCCTTGGGTTTATTCAGCGTTAGCCAGCGCCTCACGCAAATCATCATCTAATTGCCAAGGATCGACCAACAAGGCTTGTTCTT
>JARGOI010000309.1 GCA_029212275.1 Thalassolituus sp. | reverse complement strand
GGTACGTTACCCAGTTTCATGCATTCTTTCTCTTATTAAATGAGGGAGTTGATCCACGTCCCAAGCAATGATTTGATGTGCTGGCAAGCGACGCGCAATAAACTCGAGCGTTACTTGGGCTTCGACACTTGATTCTAGCGCCACATACAATGTTCGCGGCACTAGCAATTGAGCACGCTCAAATAGGGTATCCAAGTAAAGCTGAGTTGGACCAACATTGTTAGAAGGTGACAACACGCCATGCAAAACAAACATACCGCCGCTATAACCAGATTCAAGCGCCAAGTGCGCTGTTTTGGTGTTTTGTACCACTAAAATCGGTTGTTGTTGTCTAGAAAATTCTGCGCACAAGGGACAACTTGCACCAAGGCGAGGATCGAAACGCAAACGACACGATGAGCATAACGGCTCGGATAAGGCTGCCGATAAGGCATTGAGCAGATCATCGCCGCCATTTCGGTACAAGCACCAATCGCTGATCCGTTGGGCCGCTTGCTGGCCAATACCGGGCAAACGATCCAAGGATTCGCGCAACTTCTCACCAGCGGGTGCTGATCGATATCGTGCCATGAACCTCTTCCTGAGCGTGTCTAATCAACAAAACAACATTTAGAATGGCAACTTCATACCCGCAGGCAAACCCATTCCTGATGTCAATTTAGACATGTGCTCTTGGTTGTTGCTTTCAATTTTACGCACCGCGTCATTGACCGCAGCGGCAAGTAAATCTTCGAGCAATTCTTTGTCTTCTTCCATAACAGAAGGGTCAAGTTCGACGCGTTTTACATCGTGACGACCTGTCATCGTGATTTTCACCAAACCCGCACCAGACTCACCTTGCACTTCGGCCTCGGCAAGTTCTTCTTGGGCTTTGGCCATTTGTTCTTGCATTTTTTGGGCTTGCTTCATCAAGTTGCCCATTCCACCTTTGATCATTGGATTCTCCAAAAAAATGTCAAATTCTAGTTAAAAAAGCTTTTTACTGGCCGTAATGATTATATTAACTGATCGGGCGAACAGTTTCTTCCAGAACAACACCACCCAGCTCAGACAATATTTGATTGACCAGTGGATCACTATCAATGGCATGTCGAGCTGCATAATTAGCTTCGGCGGCATAACGCTGCCTTCTTTGCTCTGGTGTTTCGCCACGAGGCGGACGCAGCTCCATCACTATTTTAGTATTCGGACGCAAAGTCCGTATCGCGTCCTCTACCCTGACGCGCTGGCTGTCATTATAAAGTGCACTTTGGGCCGGATCGACATCCAGCACTAAAATGTCATCGTCTACCGTTATTAATGCGCTATTTTTAGCAATAGATAAAGGCATGCCCGCCAACGGCAAGCGCTCGCACCACTGCCACCAGGTCGAACTATCCATATGAGGCAATTCTGGCGCAGCCGCTGCCGCCAAGGGAGCAGGCTTAGAATGAACCTCTTGAGCATTAGACGTGGGCTGTGCAGCCGATGTTTGAGGCTTATCTTTTATCGTATCGGTCGTTTGTACCTTAGGTTTTGGTTCTTTTGGCGAAACGATACTAGGGATTGCTGGACTGCTAGGCGCATTTGTTTGTGGCCGTGATGCAGTATCTTCACTTTGAAGTTTTGGACTGTTTTCATCAATTTGTGCAGATTCAAAAGCTTTATTGGTCTCCAACGGTTCCGTAACCGTGTCATCAGCCAGAGGCTCATCAAAAGCGCGATCCATGTCATTATCAGAGATATCAGTAGTTGCAGCGAGTGGGTCTAACTCGGTGGTTACTTTGGATTGAAGCTCTGCTGTTGCGTTGATTTCAGTTGCGGATTCCGATTGTGAAACAGGCTCATCATCTGAATCATGCTCTTGGGATGACTTAGATGAGGATGTAAATTCAACCGCTAGTGGCTTTTTTTTTTGCAACGCGCTCTGCAGATCGAGTTCAGGCACCTGATCAGGCGCTGGTCGAAACGCCAACATGCGCAACATGATCATTTCAAAACCTTGGCGGGGATCGGGCGCCAACATCAAATCTTTTCTGCCTTGTAAGGCGATTTGGTAATAAAGCTGAAGATCTTCGGCCGCCATTGCCATGCCCAATTGCAAAATCGCATCGCGATCGCCTTCGGTATTATCAATGGCTTCGGGCACCACTTGAGCCATTGACGCGCGATGCCAAATTTGCAGCAAGCCCTGCAATACTTCGTCGTAATCGGGAGAATGTTCAGCCATCGAGGCGATTTCGGCCATAATTGCGCGCGCATCGCCCTGCGCCATAATCTCTGCCAGTTTGAATAAGCGACCACGATCCATGGTTCCCAGCATGGCGTTCACTTGAGACTCGCCCACTTGCCCTTCGCCGTAAGCGATGGCTTGGTCGGTTAAGCTCAGTCCATCACGCATACTCCCTTGCGCTGCACGCCCTAACGACCACAAAGCAGGTTCTTCAAAAGGGATTTTCTCGGCGTCCAATACCTTCATCAAATAATGAACAATGCGCTCAGGTGTCATATTTTTTAGACTGAACTGCAAGCAACGAGAAAGAATGGTCACCGGCAGTTTTTGCGGATCGGTGGTCGCCAGCAAAAATTTTACGTGCTCTGGTGGTTCTTCGAGGGTTTTTAACAAGGCATTGAAGCTGTGCGTCGACAGCATGTGCACTTCATCGATTAGGTACACTTTGTAGCGACCGCGTGTGGGCGCGTATTGTACGTTATCGAGTAATTCACGGGTGTCTTCGATACGAGTACGCGAAGCGGCGTCGACTTCGATCAAATCAACAAATCGCCCTTCGGCAATTTCTTTGCAAGATGAACATTCACCACAGGGGCGAGCGCTAACACCTTGCTCACAGTTTAAGCACTTGGCCAAGATACGGGCGATGGTGGTTTTGCCGACACCGCGGGTGCCCGTAAACAGATAAGCATGATGTAAACGGCCTTCGTTTAAGCCATTTATCAAGGCACGCAAAACGTGTTCTTGCCCCACCATTTCATCAAAAAAACGGGGGCGCCATTTTCGCGCTAAAACCTGATAACTCATGGTATTTGGCTCATAGAAAAGAGATGCATCCAACCTGATTTATAGGGCTGCATGATAACGCGTAGGAGAGAGATTGTCAGGAGATTTTGGAGATGCCCCCCATCAGCCACACCCCGGCACACAAGTCGACCGCTACCGTTGCTCCCTTCCGGGCCTGGCGGGGTTCGCGGTGTATCGTTGCGAGGGGACCGACAGGGGTCACCATAACGTTCTGAGAGACCTCAGAAGCGCGCTACAGTATCCAAAAGCGCTATAAGAATCAAGTGTTTAAGTTATATTCAGTGACAAGGGTTTTACACCAGTTAGTTATTTTAAACACCAACCAGCACTTGTTACGGCGACAAATGCAACCAACGTTTTAGCGCTTCGGTGATGGCTACAGAACGATTTAGACCAAGCGCCTCACAGGTGTCGTCTAGATGTTCAACCACATCCGACGGCAGTTTTACTTCGAGGCGGTGCAATCCTGCATGCTTGTCACGCACGCGCTGAGAGCGCTTATTAATTCGATGCTGTTTAGAACGATCATACGGGTTACTGCGAGGGCGACCAGGGTTTGCTGAAGTAAACATATCTATGGTCGTTCGGTCCTCGGGTTGGACAGACATCCACCTCTCCTATTACTCTTTGCGTTGGCTACATCAAGGCATCAATAAATTTCAGCAATTATTACCAGCTATTCGCAAAAAGCCAACATACACTTGCCAAGTGAGCGATGGCACAATACTGTGATTCTT